>CASDSC010000001.1 GCA_949283215.1 uncultured Alistipes sp.
ATCCCGGGCGAGAATCTGAATGGAGTGGTATCGGCCAATGAATTTTTGACACGTGCCAACCTGATGCACGCGTATGATGAGTCATACGATACGCCGATCTATGTAGGACAGCGAGTAGTAGTTGTCGGAGGAGGCAATGTGGCGATGGATGCGGTACGTACGGCGGCCCGGTTGGGAGCGGATGCTTCGATCGTGTACCGGCGTTCGGAAGCGGAATTGCCGGCTCGGGCCGAGGAGGTGCATCATGCCAAGGAGGAAGGTATCGAATTCCGGATGCTGACCAACCCGGTAGAGGTGCTGGGTGATGAAAACGGATGGGTACGCGGTTTGCGCTGTGTACGCATGGAGCTCGGGGAGCCCGATGAGTCAGGGCGTCGTTCGCCGGTTGCAGTAGCGGGGTCTGAGTTTGATATTGCCTGTGACGTGGTGATCATGGCGCTTGGGACCTCTCCGAATCCGTTGATAGCATCGACGACCGAGGGGTTGGAGACTAACCGCCGGGGTTGCATTGTTGCCGATGAAGAGACGGGAGCTACGTCGCGAGCCGGGATTTTTGCAGGGGGTGATACCGTGACGGGAGCGGCGACGGTGATTCTGGCCATGGGCGCGGGCCGTAAGGCTGCCCGTGCGATCGACGAATATATCCGTACGAAGAAAGCGTAACGTACGCCTTCCCGTTATTTTGTCGCAGGGAATGTTGGAGATGCGCGGTTTGGCGATTGGTCGAGCATAGATTGTCGAGCCAGACGGCATATTGATATGGCGTTGATTTGGTTGTCCTGTTATGTATTGTGGAAAATTGGGCCTGAGTTGAGGAACCGTGTATAGGTCGAGATCGGTCCGATGATTCTGTGTAAGGGATAGAGTTCTGAGACAAGAGTTAATGTCGAATATTGTAAATACGGAATAGAATGATTCAGTTTGAAGAGGCGGGACGTAATGCCCATTTGCTGGGGGTGGCCCGCGAGATGATGACGGCGGCCCGGACGGCGCCGAAGGCATGTGGAGTGGACAATTTGCAGATTGCCGTGATGGCAGGTGATGATCTTGCGCCGATTGCCGAGCGGATGCGTGCGTTGAGTACGCTTCCGCAACGTGGTTTTTTTGCCCGGGATGCCGAGAATCTGATGCAGGCGGGGGCTGTCGTACTGATCGGTACACGGTTCGATGTGCTTCGGCTCAATTGCGGGCTGTGCGGTTTTGCGACGTGTGGATTGAAGTCCGAACGGCCTGAGGTTCCATGTGCCTTCAATATGAATGACCTGGGTATTGCCGTAGGTTCGGCGGCTGCGGTGGCAGCCGATCATCGGGTTGATACGCGTGTGATGTATTCGGTGGGTGTGGCAGTCGGACAACTCGGACTGATGCCTGAATGCAAGGCGATATTTGCCATATTGCTCAGTGCGACGGGTAAGAATCCGTTTTTTGATCGTGCACAGGCACCGGCATGCCGCAAATAGATGTTCTCAGATAACAGCTAATGGGCTGCAGTGGATTAAATGCTACTGCAGCCCATTGTTTTGTTTTCAGGTCATGCAGTCAGTTCGAGGTTCTCGGGATTGACTTACAAAAAGCGAAGTATATGCCCACATCTGCCACGGGAAAACGCCTTGTGTTTTTGTGAGACGAGTTCCGGTCTGCTGTCAATTGAGACCGGTGCTATTCGGTTAAAATGCGGTTTCTGCTTGGTGGACCGATAGTTTGCGGCATCGTACGGCGGCCCATCCGTTCCGTAGGTTGCGTTTTTCCGGAGCGAGTCCGAGTCTGCGTGCCTCAGCCTCGATGGCGGGTATGTCGGCTTCGAGTATACCGCTCATGATGAGTGTGCCGTTGCTGTGGAGCGCCTCGACATACCGTTGCATGTCGGCAAGCAAGATGTTACGGTTGATGTTGGCCAGGATAAAGTCGTACGTGTCACGGCCGAGCAGTGACGCATCGCCCAGCGATGTACGGACACGGTCGTCCACTCCGTTAGCCTTTACGTTTTCGGAACCGTTTTCATAGGCCCATTCGTCGTTGTCAATGGCATCGACCTGTGCTGCACCGCGCATTGCAGCAAGAATGGCGAGAATTCCTGTCCCGCTACCCATGTCAAGTCCGTGCAATCCTTGTACCTCGAGTCCGAGCAGGGCCGAGACCATCAGACAGGTCGTAGCGTGATGCCCTGTCCCGAACGACATTTTTGGCATAATGACGATTTCGTATTCATATTCGGGCCGTTTGGGGTGGAATGGGGCCCGGATGTAACAGCGGTCATCGACGACGATCGGTTCGAAATTGGCTTCCCATACGGCATTCCAGTTGGTGGCGGGGATTGTGGATTCGGTGTATCGTACCCCCCGGGTATTGAGATATGAGGATACTTGGTTGCGCACCGCATCGAAATCGGTTTCCCGGATGTAGGCTTTCAGAGAGCCGTTTTCTTCGTTGAAGCTGTCGAAAGGGAAATCACTGAGGTCAGCCATGATGATTTCGGCCTGTTCTGTATCCTTTGCGGAAACGGTGAGCTCGATGTAATTCATACCGTAGAATTGATTAATTTCGCATAAAAATAATAAAAATGCCCGATTGATGGAAGAGGAAAAGCTATTTCGGGATTATAAATATTATCTGAAGCTCGAGAAGCGGCTTTCGGATAATACGGTCGAGGCCTACATGCGTGATTTGCGTCAGTTTGACGAGTTCATGCACGAGCGGTTTGGTGTGGGGGCGGCTGATGCCGAGGCGTCCCATATCGAGACATTCATGGCGCATGTGTACGATCGGGGTGCAGGCAAATCGACTCAGGCACGGGTCTTGAGCGGGGTAAAGAGTTTTTTCAATTATCTGCTGATTACGGACGTGATTGACGAGTTGCCGACCGAGCTGATCGATGGGCCGAAGATCGGCCGGAAGCTTCCCGACGTACTGAGTGTGGACGAGGTGGATTGGATCCTGTCGTCGATCGATTTGAGTGATCCGCATGGGCATCGCAATCGGGCCATGCTTGAGACGTTATATAGTTGTGGTTTACGGGTTTCAGAACTGGTGTCGTTGAAGTTGAGTGATCTGTTTTTCGACGACGGCTATATTCGGGTGACGGGCAAGGGAAGTAAGCAGCGGTTAGTTCCAGTCAGCGATGAGGCTCGCAAACGGATCGAACAATATCTTGCACAGCGGCGAACGATGAAGGTTGAACCGGGGAGTGCCGAGTATGTATTTCTCAATCAGAACGGACGCCGGCTGAGTCGTGTGATGATTTTTACGATCATACGCCAGGCTGCGGCACGGGCAGGGATTACCAAGACGATCAGCCCTCATACTTTCCGTCATTCCTTTGCCACGCATTTGTTGGCCGGGGGAGCCAGCATACGGCAGGTACAGGAGATGTTGGGGCATGAGTCGATTGCGACGACGGAGATCTATACGCATCTTGAGCGGGCGCAACTCGAAGAGAGCCTCGATCGTTTTCATCCGTTAGGCCGGCGGGACCGGGAATGATCGGATCATCCGTTGGGGGCGTGTGCAGAACGATCGGACGGCATTCGCTCCGGTTAAGGCTTTGGTCGGATCGGGCCATGGGATGTGGAAAGGCAGTAATGGGTATTGTCCTATGTAGCTTTTGCGATCCGACTCCGGTCTGTAACTCTCTATCCTTCTATTGGAA
>CASDSC010000002.1 GCA_949283215.1 uncultured Alistipes sp.
CGATGCGGTATTTGGTGAATCTACCTTTACGGGCGCTGCAGCTCTTGTGTTACCCGGAGGAATGCCCGGTGCTACAAATCTCTTTGCTCACAAGGGCTTGCAAAATGTGCTTGAGGAAGCTGCCAAATCTGATACCGTAGTGGCTGCGATTTGTGCTGCCCCTATGGTGTTGGGGCGGTTGGGGTTGCTGCGGGGAAAACGCGCTACCTGTTATCCGGGATTTGAGCATGAACTGGAAGGTGCACAATATACTGGAGAACCAGTGGAGTGTGACGGAAATATCGTAACCGGGCGTGGGCCAGGTGCTGCCATGAAGTTTGCTTTTATGTTGGCATCTATCCTGTGTGGCCCTGATAAAACTCAAGCGTTGAAAAAGGCAATGCTGGTTGAATAGTTATACTAGGATCTGAGTGGGTGTGGCGGTTTTTGAGAAAGCCTGGTTAAAAGAAGGCTAATGGTAATGAGGTAAATTCGGATATATTTGCTTCGAAAAACGGTCATAAATTATGGGGGGAATACACAAATGGATGGTCATGTCTGGTTTGTTGGCTGGAGTGATCGGTTTGCAGTCATGTTTAAATTGTGGAGACAAACAAATGGAAAATTTAGTATTGACAAACAAATGGGATAAAACCTTTTCGAAAAGTGAAAAGGTCAATCATAGTAAGGTGACTTTTGTCAACCGTTATGGAATTACTTTGGCGGCTGATCTTTATGTCCCTAAAAATGCGGATGGTAAGTTGCCGGCGATCGCCGTATCTGGCCCGTTTGGAGCCGTAAAGGAACAGTCTTCGGGTCTTTATGCGCAAACGATGGCGGAGCGTGGTTTCCTGACGATCGCTTTCGACCCTTCGTTTACCGGGGAGAGTGGCGGGCAGCCTCGTTATGTGGCTTCGCCTGATATCAATACGGAAGATTTCTCGGCTGCGGTCGATTATCTGTCGATTCGGGATGATGTCGATCCTGAACGGATCGGTATTATCGGTATTTGTGGATGGGGAGGATTTGCGGTCAATGCAGCAGCCATCGATACGAGAATTAAAGCTACCGTAGCTTCGACTATGTATGATATGAGTCGCGTTACTGCCAATGGGTATTTTGATGCAATGGATGCGGATGCCCGTTATGAATTGCGCCGTCAGCTTAATGCACAGCGTACGGAAGATGCGAAAAACGGTTCGTATGCGTTGGCTGGTGGGGTGATTGATCCCCTGCCGGATGATGTCCCGCAGTTTGTCAAAGATTATTATGCCTATTATAAAACACCCCGTGGATATCATGAACGTTCGCTCAATTCGAATGGCGGATGGAACAAAACTTCGGCGCTTTCATTTATCAATATGCCGATTTTGTCCTATGCCGATGAGATTCGTAGCGCGGTATTGTTGATTCACGGGGAAAAAGCCCATTCGCGTTATTTCAGTGAAGATACATTTAAAAAACTCCAAGGTGATAATAAAGAGTTGGTGATTATTCCGGGGGCGAACCATACCGATTTGTACGATCAGGTAGATATTATCCCCTTCGACAAGATTGAATCATTTTTTCGAGAATATATGAAATGATGATTCGGAAGGAGGTGGCGAATGGGTGGTGAATCGTAACGATTCCGATATCCGAATCCGTGATGCCAGGCATCTTGGATAGTTGTAAATATATGTTGTCATGGATGGGGCGAAGGGTTGAGATGTCTTGGACAGTCGTTGCTGAGAAATGAGTCTGTAAATGAAAATATAGTTATGAACGTATTATTAGTGAATGGAAGCCCGCATCGTGAAGGATGTACGTATACGGCGCTCGTAGAGGTTGCGGCGGCTCTCGAACGGAATGAGATCGAAACAGAAATCATGTGGATCGGAAATAAACCGATTGCCGGATGTCTCGGGTGTAATGGTTGCCTGAAGACCGGGCGTTGTGTGATGGATGATGTGGTCAATCGTTTTTTGGAAAAGGCGAAGAAATGCGACGGATTTGTGTTCGGATCACCAGTCCATTTTGCCTCGGCAAGCGGGGCTATCACCTCGTTTATGGATCGGGCCTTTTACGGTAAATCGGAACTGTTTCGGCTTAAACCGGCTGCAGCCGTGGTGAGTTGCCGTCGAGGAGGGGCTTCGGCAACATTTGATCAACTGAATAAATATTTTATGATCAGTCAGATGCCTGTCGTCTCTTCGCAATACTGGAATTCGGTACATGGAAATACTCCGGATGAAGTCCGGCAGGATGAAGAGGGCTTGCAAGTCATGCGAACCCTGGGAGAGAATATGGCGTGGTTGTTGCGTTCGATCGAGGCCGGGCGTGTGGCCGGTGTGCGGGGCCCTCGGGTTGAACCTAAGGTGAAAACCAACTTTATCCGGTAAGTGCGTAAACCGTGAGTACGGGTGTACTGGTAGCATCGGGAGAGAGTCCAGGACGCCGGTGACCCAAAGAAGCTTGTCTGCAAGTCAGTGAATACAGTGACCAGACAATGCCGGGGGTGATGTGTGAGAGAATGAAAATGAATTGAGGCAGAGGATGAGTTCTAAATAAAATTATGCGTAACAATGAGAAACTTTGAATATCACAACCCTACCCGATTGGTTTTCGGAAAAGGGGAAATCGCTCGGTTGACTCAGTTGGCGCCGCGCGACAAAAAGATCATGATCACGTTCGGTGGCGGTAGTGTCCGGCGTAACGGAGTATATGAGCAAGTAAAACAGGCTCTCGCCGGATTCGATACGGTCGAGTTTTGGGGAATTGAACCCAACCCGTCGGTCGAGACGGTCCGTAAGGCGGTGGCTATGGGGCGCGAACATGGTGTAGGTTTTTTATTGGCCGTGGGTGGCGGTTCGGTCCTCGACGGAACCAAACTGATTGCATCGGCCCTGGCTACACCCGAAGTTGATCCCTGGCAGATCGTGTTGAAAGGAAAGGCCGATGCGGCTTTGCCTTATGCTTCGGTAATGACTTTGCCGGCAACAGGCTCTGAAATGAATAACGGGGCGGTGATTTCCCGTCATGAAACACAGGAGAAGTATCCATTTTATACCAGCTATCCTCAATTTTCTATCCTCGATCCTCAGGTGACATTTACATTGCCGCCCGAGCAGATCGCAAATGGTCTGACCGATGTCTATGCGCATATTCTCGAACAATATATGACGACTCCCGGCCAGTCACGCCTGATGGATCGTTGGGCAGAGGGTATGTTGATGGAATTGATCGAATTGGCGCCGAAAATTCGTGTGAATCCTCACGATTATGACTTGATGGCCGATTTTATGTTGGTGGCTGCCATGGCGTTGAATGATATGATCCGTATGGGCGTGACCGAGGATTGGGCTACACATATGATCGGTCACGAATTGACCGCGTTGCACGGTATCGCTCACGGTGCGTCGCTGGCGATTGTATTCCCGGCTACGCTGCGTGTGTTGCGCGAGCAGAAGCGCGGTAAATTGTTGCAATATGCTGAAAGGGTCTGGAAGATCACGCAAGGATCCGAAGAGGACCGGGTCGAGGAGGCAATTGTCCGAACTGAAGAGTTTTTCCGGTCACTCGGTCAGAAAACTAGATTGTCGGAAGTCGGAATCGGCGATGAAACTATCGAGCGAATCGCTACGCGTTTCAATGAGGCGCATGTTGCCTATGGTGAAGCGCATAACGTGACGGGTGATGTGGCGCGAAAGATTCTGCTGGCGGCTCGATAGCCGATTTCTTGGGGAAGTATTCAATTTAGAGTCCCAGAGTTAAATGTATAGTAGTTATGATAAACGAGCTGCCGGTATGGGGCCGGCAGCTCGTGAAATGTCCGTGGATCGGATGGTCGGACATCAGGAAGGTCTTGGCAGATCTTCCTTGTTTTTTATTGAATGCCGGAGGTGTGGAGGTCCATGGTGCGGATCATCAGTGACTCCGGCTTCAGAAAAGGTTAACAGGTTGCAGATTTATTGTTCTTTGGCATCCAACGGTTGTGGCGCTGCAGGACCTTGAGGTGGTGTGGGAAGTTCTCTTCGATGAAATTCAGCGTTGCGACGCTCTTTTTCCATACGGATCCATCGGCTGTACTGTTCGTCGGTCAGAATCTTTTGGAATTTGGTGTATCGTTTGAGTAGAGTCGTTTCTGAGACTTCGTGTAGCATCCCGTTAGGCCTAGGACCACGGCGTATGGCCCCTTCTTCATTACCCGGCTGTGGCATATTGCCGTTTGGCCGTTGCATGTCAGGGTGCCCTTGTCCCGGGGTCCCACTATGCATTCCTCGGCCTCCAGGACCTCCCATCCCTCCAGGACCTCCCATCCCTCCAGGACCTCCCATCCCTCCAGGACCTCCCATCCCTCCA
>CASDSC010000003.1 GCA_949283215.1 uncultured Alistipes sp.
ACAGATAGCGATGGGCACCCGCCTCACGCCATAACCGATACGTCGAGGCACTCTGTTCTCCCAATGAGAGTGTAATGCCGAGCCTCCCTTCGGAAATCCGTTTGATCTCTCGGACCAACGCCGCCACGGTCTCGATCGCAGCCGGCGATGTCACCTCCCCTCCCTGCAATACGATCGATCCGTAACGATGGGCATCGGCATAACGGGCCGCCGCAAGAACTTCTTCCCGTGAAAGCGTATATCGGGCAACCGACGAATTATCTCGACGGATACCGCAATACAGACAATTTTTACGGCAAATGTTGGAATATTCGATCAAACCGCGCAGGTACACCACGTCTCCGATTGTATGCCGTCGTACCTCCGCAGCCCGCGCCAGAAGGGCATCGAATTCAGCGCCCTCGGTTTGCAACATCGTAATGATTTCTGGCTTCCCGTATTCCATCGGTTGGGTCAACATACTTTTTTCTTTACTTCTCGGCACAAAGAGAATCGCGGGATTTGCTTATCTTTGTTCGACAGGCTTTCGCCCCACAAAGGTAACAAAAAGCTCATCCGATCCGATGCATTATCCGCCATATATCGATATTCATTCGCACCGTCAAGGAAACCCAGAGACAATCACCGTGAATACACTCGTCCTGGGGGATAGGAACCCCTCGGTGCCGCCACTCCCGTTTGCCGTAGGTATCCATCCCTGGGATGCAGAACGGGCACAAGACGAGTGGTGGATAACGGCCTCCCCGATCATCGAGCAAGCTGCGGCTATCGGAGAAATCGGACTCGACTATCGCAGAGCGATCGACCGAACCTTGCAGCAAAAGTGGTTCATCATGCAACTCAACATGGCCAAAGAACGCGGATTGCCTGTAATTATCCACTGCGTAAAGGCATGGAACGACACAATCCGTTGTATCGAGCAGAGCGGTTGCCAACAGGTCATCTGCCATGGATTTACCGGAAGTATTCAATTGGCTCAAGAGCTGGTCCGGCGAGGGTACTTCCTCTCGATCGGCCCGCGTTCGCTCGCATCGGACCGGACAATTCATGCGATACGGACGATCGGCCCCGAGCATCTTTTTCTGGAAACCGATACCGCGGAGACAGATATTCTCGATGTTTACACCCGTACCGCAGAAATGCTCGGTATGGAGATAACCGATTTACGTTCATTGATATATAACAATTTCACTAAAATATTCGGCTTATGGGAAACTGGCTCGAACGCACAGAGCTCCTGCTCGGAAAAGAAAAATTGAACAAACTACGACAGGCTTCGGTTCTCGTCGTGGGTTTGGGCGGTGTCGGAGCTTATGCCGCCGAGATGCTGTGCCGGAGCGGCGTGGGACGCTTGGTCATTGTCGATGCCGATCGGGTCAGCGAAAGCAACATCAACAGACAGCTCATCGCACTACACTCGACCACAGAGCGATTGAAAACCGAGGTCTTGGGCGAAAGGCTCCTCGACATAAACCCCAATCTCGCATTAAAATGTGTCGACCGTTTTATTAAAGACGAGGCAACCGATGAACTGTTCGAAAACGAACATTACGATTATGTGGTCGATGCCATTGACACGCTCGCCCCAAAAGTCAACCTGATCAAGGCCGCACTGGACCGAGGCATTCCCCTGGTCAGTTCGATGGGTGCCGGGGCCAAAACCGATCCGACCCTGGTCGAGATCCGGGATATCGCCAAATCGCACCACTGTCCACTGGCCCATATGCTACGCAAACGATTGCACAAAATGGGAATTCACTCCGGATTTTACGCCGTATTTTCCCCGGAACCGGTGCGCGAGGGCGCCATGCTCCTCTGCGAGGAAACCAATAAAAAATCAAATGTGGGAACGATCTCCTATATGCCGGCAATATTCGGTTGCCATTGCGCTTCGGTAGTCATACGAGGTCTGATTGGCGAAATGTAAAACTTTCCATACCATGAAAATCGTTTTCTTAGATGAATATTCGGTGAACAAAACCGATCTCGGCCCCATTAAATCATTAGGAGAATATGTCGGCTATCAATACACCGCCCCCGGACAAACCATGGAACGATGTCGCGATGCGGAAGTCATAATCACCAACAAGGTGGTGATCTCCAAAGAAATCATGCGCGCCTCGCACAATTTACGGTTGATCTGCGTCGCGGCAACCGGAATGAACAACATCGACCTGGAAGCGGCCCAAGAACTCGGTATTGAGGTCAGAAACGCAGTCGGATATTCGACACACAGCGTGGCTGAGGCTACGTTCGCATTTGCACTCGCCCTCCTCAGGCATTCGGCATACTATGACCGATATGTCAAAAGCGGCGCATATGCCCAAAGTCTTACCCCATTCCACTTCGGAGCCACGATCCGTCAACTGCATGGCAAAACATGGGGTATCATCGGAATGGGGCATATCGGCCAACGTGTAGCAGAAATCGCCCGGGCCTTTGGAACGAAAATCATCTATCATTCGACCTCGGGGCAAAATCTGGAGGCCGGTTTTCCACACCGTTCTCTCGACGAATTATTACAGGAAGCGGATATCGTATCGATACACGCCCCCCTAAACCAGTACACGCTGAACCTGATCGATTATGTCAAAATCGCCAAAATGAAAGAAACGGCTATCCTGATCAATGTGGCCAGGGGAAAAATCGTCGATGAGGCCGGACTGGCACGTGCCTTGAATGAAAAGAAAATCGCCGGAGCCGCTCTCGATGTATTTGAATCCGAACCGATCAAGGCTGACAACCCCTTACTATTCATCGAGAATCCGGACAAGCTGATCCTTGCTCCGCATACGGCATGGGCTTCAGACGATGCATTACAATCACTGACTCACGCTATCTGCCAAAACATCAAAAATTTTTACAAAATATAACGCAATCTGGAACTAACCCAATACACCTGCAAGGCAAAATTTTGAAAGATCGACAAGACTAAGAACACGTCAAATAATATCAAATAGAAAAATAGTATGATCAGAAAAATCAATTTGTAAATTCGAAGAATTACGCCTTCCTTTGTATAAAGACAAAGAGTGTCGCACGGCATGTATCAAGCCCATGCAAAGCACTAATTACGACCACATAAAAAAAACAAACTTACATAATACTAAATCATTATTCACCCAATAAAAGAATCGAAAGATGAAACGTGTAAAAGGAACTCAAACCGAACAAAACCTGCTCAAATCTTTTGCAGGTGAATCTCAGGCCAGATCTCGTTATACATTCTTTGCCAGCGTTGCAAAAAAAGAAGGGTTCGAGCAAATCGCTGGTGTCTTCATGGAAACTGCCGAACAGGAAAAAGAACATGCGAAACGCTTCTTCAAGTTCCTTGAAGGCGGAATGGTCGAAATTACGGCTGCCTACCCTGCGGGCAAAATCGGTACTACCGCTGAAAACCTCGCCGCTGCTGCTGCCGGTGAAAACGAAGAATGGAGCGAACTGTATCCTACCTTTGCTGATGTGGCTGATGCCGAAGGATTTCCCGCTATCGCCGCTGTATTCCGCAATATCGCCAAGGTAGAAGCCGAACATGAAACAAGATACAGAACCTTGTTGGCGCGTGTTGAAGAAGGTAAAGTGTTTGAACGCGACGAAGAAATTCTCTGGCAGTGCAGAAACTGCGGTTATGTACACAAAGGAAAAAATGCACCGGATACCTGCCCCGCTTGTGCGCATCCCAAAGCTTTCTTCGAACCCAAAAAAGAAAACTATTAATCTTTTCTATTCCCATAACAATAAACAAGGCGGTACACAGTACCGCCTTGTTTAGTATCAACATAAAACCTACTATTCTTTTACTGAAAAACCCATCGTTTGGCATATCGGACGGCCATCCGTAGAGATACCCTGAAGCACTACACGGTACTCGCCCGGAAGATCTGAAGTATACCACGAAATCCGTGTATCGGATGCAGGTCCTGTTTGGATGTTCGGATCCCAATACATCGTATAGCGCACATCCGGCATACGCGATGCTTTCGCCTCCGGAGAAGCATACTGTGGAGAGACGAATTCAACCGACGACTGCAGCGATTCATACTCGGCCATCAAAACCTGCGGATCAAAATGGAATCCAGGCATATTGTAATCGCGAGTCGACAAACTCGTGATTCCATATATCGCATCATTCCCTTTCACATACACAGGTTGGAAGTTCTCGATCTTATTTACTTTCAGAGGGTCATAATCGTATATCTTACGATGATCCGTAATACGAACTCCGTCCAGAACGGCCAGGGCGGGATACGAATGGGGACCGTCCTTCTCGGCCGCTATGACGAACAATTGTGGGCGTCCGTCAACCTCTCTGAATCGAGCCGTCGTGATAAACTCCGTGTACACTTCATCCATCAGAGGAAAACGGGTATACTCATCAAGCATGTACCGACTATTCGGTGCGTAAAGTTGCGCATACCGACCTTCCTCAGGTATGGCCGCTTCTATTCGGGGAGTGGACAGATTATACATTTGCATATAGATACTGCGATCGGTCAACGCAGCCAAACTCGATGAATCGGGCACATACGGCATATAAGTCCGTGATACATATTGATCGAAATAGGGCGTATCGAGCGATACCCGTAACGATGAATCAACCGATACCTCGGGTTCCACAACTAATTGCGATGTACCGTTCCAAAAGTTCAACACATTGAATTGGAATGTCCCATCTTTGTGCGTACGGGTCGCATACAGATTGAGCGAGGCCCCAGGAACAGATAGATAGACGGGAACATCGCCAAGTTGATCGGCCGGCAATTTACCCGATATACGACCACTAATCAAATGCCCTTCGTATTCGGGTAAATAATTTACTCTGTTGTCTAAATCGCCACCCAATATATCATCCCAATCGAAACGGCGCCATCCATGCGTCAACATTAAGTTATCACGGTCTCGCCTCAATGTCGCATTCTCGGGTCCAAAATAATACGATGGGGACTCAACAGGACCTATCTCAGACTCCAATTCCAGATAGCTCAACATATCTGCCGATTCAGGAACATCCTCTCCATCAACTCGATAAACAGCCAACGAGAGCGTTGCTGAGTCTGCCTTAAGGTCCATCGTAATCGGTTCTCGAACACCGTATTCGGTCTGATCTGTGGTCATAGCCACTGGCAGGCGATCAAATTCTCCGCCCCTACTATACAAACGTTCACATCGAGGCCGACCCGTATTATCAAACAGCGTAAAATGGGTAATACCTGGCTTCAGAAGCGCTTTATCGATCTCAAAATGCGCTTTCCCATTAGTCATAACTGCTGATTGACTGAACACTACATCGGAACGATCATGAGCCAATATAGCCACAGGCAATTGAGTTAACACAAATGTAGAAGTTACATCGATCGAAATCCGGCCATCTGTCGACTCACTCAGTGAAAGCACATAACCCTCTGGGCGAGCAACAGGCATCTCCAAATGCAACGTCTGGCCATCAGACACCTTGACAACTGCCATATACTCCAAATTGGGCAATGGAGTGAACTGAAAGCGTCCGAGACCGAATTTCTCTGTCTGGAAGCGGGCCACGGTATCACCTTGAGATGAAAGTACGAATCCGGATGCATCGACACCACGACCATACCGATCGACAGCACGAAAACCTACGGTACTTTCAAGATCAGCAACCAGGCTCCCCCCTTCTGGGAAAAATTGCACATCATAGGATGATCCCGCTGAAGAAGATGAAACAGGTTCTTGAGCATCCTGCATCGTATTGATAATCCGGAGTGGTTTATCAAAAAGCAATTCCGCACCCATATTTTTCATCCAGTTCGTATAGGCACGCAGTGTATACATGCCTGTCGGAAGTGTCGCAGGCAACCAAAAATTACCCGATCCGCTCCCATCGACCAGACGAAGTTTGGTTTGACATACGGGCTGATTCTGTGCATTCAAAATCTCCACATAACCCACTTTACTCATATCACTCAACTGATGGTGCGCAGCATCGACACAATAGAATTTCATCCACACCCGTTCCCCTGCCAAATAATCATCACGATCAGTATGCACATAAACCTTCTCCTGAAGCTCATGAATCGCACATCTGGAATAGATTTCCGCTATTGAGTCCTGATCCTGTGCCTTTACAACACTTCCCAACGCTATCGATTGGACCAATACTCCTATGCAAACCACTATTCTCGTATTCATCGTCTCTTTTATTTATGTTCCAATATCCCTAAAGATATTCGAGATATTTTTTTACTCCTTTTAATCGCTCTCTTAAATTGCAACGCCACAACACATATAGTACGGACCAAGGGCTATTTATGGTTCGTAATCCAATCCTCCGGTTTGTTTTTAGTACCTTTCACCGTACAATCGGAACATACACGCGGCACATAGTAAAGATCTACTTGCGGACTATCGCGATATATCTTGTAATACAACAAAAGATACCCTGCATTGAGACGTGCCTCAATAGAATCAGTTATCGGCAGTAAAGTGGCCGGATCGATCGGTATTATTTCTGCAACACCTACTGAATCGGGCTTTTGCCATGGTGCTACCTCCGTATTCCATATATATCGTTCCCCAACTGACGGAATACCGGCATCGATATATCCGATAACAGGAGTCGACGGATCAGTAACACATTGCATATTACTGGGTAAATTACTCGGTTGAGGCCCAAATAAATCACCTATCTCTTCTGTATTCTTTTGTAATGCCTCCCAATACTCATATGACGTTTTGGTCAATCCATACTGCCGCACCTTGATCCGGTACAAATATGACAACCGATCGTCGGCATACGGCAACGTGTGTACTTGTTTATTTTGAATCACGTCCTCCACCAATTGCGCGGATGTGCCAACTACTATCGTTTTAGACCGCTTTTTATTCCAACAATAGTACAAATGTTGATCTTCAGACCGCTTGTAATAGGTACGTGACACCCAATCGTAATCCAACTCGGAATCAAATTGAGTATGAAATTCCCAATCCTCATCGAATTCCCAACGATAATAATGAGTAGAATTGTTCGGGTCATGCGTATTTACATAGATCGCTACGCCTTTTTGATCATTTCGACCCCAAAATACTGAATCGACGGGAGGAGATGAGATCACCGGAACATAATCTGATACATATACCTTCGAATCTGACGTTTCAATATGCAATCGATACTGTTCCGTCAGTTCCAATGGCAATACCCCTTCATATTGTCCGTTGTCTCGTTCCTGCAACGTGAAGCGCTGCCCTGACGACTCTTCCTCTACGTATACCGTAGCCCATAGTTCTGGAGTATATGTATAACTTTGATCCAATGGAACCGTACGACTCAACTTAACAACAGTAGTCTGACCTCCGCCGGACAAATTCCCTTCCACTACAAGTACGCCCGTCTCTCCATCGATCTGAGCCAACGGATTGTAGGGAGTTATACAACTATGCAACATTAGTGATAGCGTTAGTAACAGCATATAGAAATGTCTGTTCATATGCGTATGTAACTCCTTCTCTATCTTCATTGTATCTTGATATATCCTCATTTCCCCAATTATAACTATCTCTATTGTAATTTACAATTACTTTAATTCAAAAGCTTTTCCATAGTGCCATCATGCAACTGACAACAACATTTAGAAAGCATACTCGATAATTCCTGCCGTTCTGTGCAGATCGGCCTTGCGCCTCTAGTCAACTCTGAATTATCAATAAAGTCGCGAGCATAGAATATTCTCCGAACCATTGCATCAACATTTTTAGATGACACAAGATTAAAATTTCAGATTATACGTAATGTACGGTATCGGACATCCGAATACGGACATCTTATAACCATTGATCTTCCCATCTTCGGTCAGATAATATACCGAATAGGCATTCTTGCGTCCCGTAAGATTATATACGCCCACATTAAGCGCTCCCCTTACCTTGCGGGTTTGTTTGTGCCCCATCTCGATATTGACCGAAAAATCAACCCGGAAATAGTTGGGTATACGGTATGCATTACGGTCTGAAAAATAAACCCGTTCTCCTCCTGCGTATTCATATTTCGCTACGGGAAGGGTGATAGGCCGTCCCGTACTATAATCACAATTGAGAGACAAACTATACCGGTGCGTCAATTTATAGTTCCCCACAAATTTAAATTCATGCGGCTTGTCGTAGTTGGCCGGATACCAGTCTCCATCATTGATCAGCATCGAAACATTCGGATCATTCTGACGCAACAGGATCCGTGAATAGGTATAACTTACCCATCCGTTGAATTTACCCGCGGTCTTTTTGGCCATCAACTCGATCCCGTAGGCTTTCCCCTGGGTATTGACCACATCGGTCTCGATATGGTGATTCATGATCAACACGGCCCCACTCCGGTAATCCAGAAAATCCTTAATCCGCTTGTAATACCCCTCCAGTGACAGCTCGAGCGAATGATTGGGAAAGTTCTTGTAAAATCCCAACGATATCTGATCTCCTCGTTGTGGCTTAATGTTGGCATCCGAAAGTTTCCACGTGTCGGTCGGAGACATGACAGTCGTATTGGACAACATGTGGATATATTGGCGCAACGTATTGTATCCCGCCTTGATCGAGAATGTACTCGTCGGAGCATATCGTATCGATGCTCGGATTTCAGGTCCATGATACGTCTTAAACACATCTCCCTTCCCTACGGTTACTGTATCGATAATGGACGATTCGGTTTTCGGCACTCCTTCTGTATATCGATAATAAGTCCGGGGGCCCATAGCGTTGAACATCGAATAGCGTATACCGGCACTGATTGATAACTTCGGTGAAACTGCCCATTCATCACCAATATACAGAGCACTTTCCAGGGCATTTTCACGATTCAACACATCGGGACGTACCAAGGACTCTGAGCCGTATGGCTTATAGGATCCCGGGTACATGGCATAGAAAATCGTATTGGCCCCGTAATTTAACGTATGATCGCCCAAATAAGAGGTAAAATCGATCTTGCCATAGGTCTGATGTGTCGTAAAGGTCAATTTATAAGCATTGGCAGGAACCGTCTCATCTTGAACGGAATATTCATATTTGTCGTATCCGGCCGATATCACTCCAACATGTTTCGCGCTAAAAGCATGGCGCCATTTGATCGATCCGCTCGTATTGGAATAGCGGTACAACGTGTCGCTATTAAACCGGAAACGGTCCTGGCTATAATAACCGTTAACACTCAAGGTACTCTTCTCGCTGAATTTGTGAGTCAATTGGGCATTGAAATCGTAAAAATTGGCCGAACTCCGGTTATAGCCCGATTTCTCAGGTAAAACCCCCAATATCCAATCGGAATAAGTAGTACGAGCGGCAACTATGAAGGAGGTCTTGTCTTTCACAATAGGCCCCTCAAGATTTATACGGGTCGTCAATGCTCCGATACCTGCCGAACCGGTAAATTTCTGCATGTCTCCTTCCCGTGTATTAACCTCCAGAACCGAGGCAAGGCGACCTCCGTATTTAACCGGGATAGAACTTTTATACAACTCGATATCGCGCACTATGTCCGAATTGAAGGCTGAAAAGAAACCAAACAGGTGCGTCGGATTATAAATCGTTCCTTCATTAAACAGAATCAGATTTTGATCGGTTGACCCACCTCGTACATTGAAACCGCTCGATGCTTCGCTGGCCGTTTTTACACCCGGCAAGGACAACACCAGTTTCAATATATCGGACTCCCCGAAAACCGTCGGTACATTTTTCACCTCTTTCATCTTCAACTTCTCTGCACCCAATACGGTACTGCGCACATTACTCTGCATCTCTGCGGAAACATATACCTCCTGCAAAGCCTGAACTTCTTCTTCCATCGTCACATCGATACGCCCATTGGCATACAGACGAACCTGTCGATAGGTGTCGCGCATACCGATCTGTTTGATATTGATCCGGTGGAAACCTTTCGGTAATGATAGCCGGTAAAATCCCAAGGCATCGGTCGCAGTACCTCGTTGATTGTCTTCGGCCATGACAACTACGCCCACAATCGGATTACCCGTCTTCGCATCGACTATTTTTCCGCTTAACTCAGCCCGTCCACTCGTATCTCCCAAGGGAGACCCGAATTGATATATCTTACTCTCAGGTGCCTCGACTTGTTTCTCGATCTTCTGAAGAAACAACTCCTGATTGAGCGTATTGGTCGCTATTGCCGGCACACTGTCTTGAGACACAACCGAAACAAGATGATCTGAACCAACTGGCTGTGTCAAAAAATCGGGAAGAAAAGAACGCAACACATAATTATTGGCAAGATACACCCGCTGATTCCCATCCACCGCATAAGTAATCCGAGTCTCTCGGAAGGCTTGTTTCAATACATCATCAAGATTCCCTCGAGTCGTCTTGACGGAAACCCGGACTGTATCCAATAATCCCGGATCATAATAAAAACGATAATCGGTCTGGTCCTCAATCAACGAGACCAAACTGTCCAGTCTCACTTGTGTCAGATCGACCGATATTTCTGCCGGTGACACCATTTGGGCCACAGCATAACGACAACACATCAGACTTATCAATATCAAAAATGCTTTTTTCATTATCTAACGTGTTTGAGCATTCAAAAAATTCACACATTCTGTATAATCATCGGCACGGGTCTCTGCCTTAAAACGCAGTTGATGGGATTTGATAAAATCGGTCAACTCTTCTTCTCGATCTTCGAATAGATCTATTAAATCTTTCCGCGACCGAAGATGGTAATACGCACCGTCTTTCCAAAGATAATATTTCGGATTTTCCACCAAGGCATAACTTATGGTATGATTTGACTCCGTACGATTCTGAAGCTGTTCATCGTATCGTGCATCGAATGAGAGAATCAGTTGCACCTCACCATCGCACAATAACGCATAGAAACCAGTTGCTGGAGAACCTGGCGTTTTATCCTGTACGTGACGAACAAACAACTGATCCTGCACATAAAATTGGTTCACATGGTCCGATGCCAAGACGATCCGATGTGCACTATCCGGGGATTCCAAAACCACCTGATCTTTCACCTTATCGTAACGTAATCGTACCCCCGAATACTCGACTCCATCATACCAAATGGTGCCAGGCATCATCGTGCCGATTTTGAAATAGGGATGCTGCAAATAATTCGATGGGTACTCGGTCTCCTCGATACCTACATAAATGGCTGCCTGTGCACCGATACGATCAAAATAAGTTTGCAAAACCTGACGTTTAGCTTTATCGCTGGCAGTCAGACTGTCTACCTTCTTAATCACTGGCAACTGTGCTTCGGCTGAGATACTGCATACCATAAAAACGCAGAATACGGACAG
>CASDSC010000004.1 GCA_949283215.1 uncultured Alistipes sp.
AATCTGTTCATCGGTAAACGGAGCATAAATCGCCTTCACACAATTCACCACCTTTTCCTTGGGTAATGCAAGTTGTGCTTTCGCCTCCTTATACACCTCGTCGATCAGCGCCCCGCGTCCCGTCTCACGCAACAGTTCAATCGCTGCCCGAAACGCCACGAAGTCACCTAAGCGGGACATATCAATCCCATAACAATCCGGATACCGTATCTGCGGCGCAGAAGAACAGATCACGATCTTGCGAGGACCGAGACGATCGAGCATCCTGATAATACTTTGGCGTAACGTCGTCCCGCGCACAATCGAATCATCGACCACCACAATATTGTCCACTCCGCGTTCTACCGTACCATACGTAATATCGTATACGTGAGCAACCAGATCGTCCCGCTCGCTGTCTGTCGTGATAAAGGTCCGCATCTTGGCATCTTTGATCGCAATCTTCTCAATACGGGGCTTCACACGAAAAATCTCGTCTAAACGTTGCTGTGTCAACGCATCACGCTCCGCGAGAATCTGCCGGCTGTATTCTCGATTGCAATACTCCTCCATTCCGCCGATAATGCCGTAAAAGGCACTCTCCGCAGTATTGGGTATATACGAAAACACCGTATGGGCTATGTCTCCGTCTATACTTCGGATAATCGCCGGCAAAAGATTACGGCCCAACTGCTTACGCTCCCGGTATATATCGGCATCGCTCCCCCGCGAAAAATAGATACGCTCGAATGAACAGGGAGTCAACCGCTTCGGTTCTGCAAACGGCGTCACACGAACTGTCCCATTATGCTTTACTATCAGCACATGGGCCGGAGCAAGTTCATGCACTGCCTCGTACGGCACATTGAACGTCGTCTGGATCACCGACCGTTCCGAAGCAGCAACAACAACCTCTTCATCGGCATACCAGAATGCAGGCCGAATCCCGTTCGGATCGCGCATCACAAACGCATCGCCATGTCCGATAATGCCGGCCATCGCATATCCTCCGTCCCATCGTTGAGCAGCCCGGGACAGAATAGCCGCCACATCGAGATGATCGGCAATCAAGCCTGTTATCTCCCGTTTGGTATATCCCTCCCGTTTGAACCGCTGATAGATCTCCTCGTTGGCAACATCGAGAAAATGACCGATTCGCTCGAGAATCGTCACCGTATCGGTCGCAGCCTGCGGATACTGCCCAAGCGAAACCAAACGTTCGAACAATTCGTCGATATTTGTCAGATTGAAATTCCCCGCCAGTACGAGACTACGGGTCATCCAATTGCTTTCTCGCATCACCGGATGGACATTCTCGATGTTATTCTTACCAAAAGTACCATAACGCAGATGGCCCAGGTAAACCTCACTGCAAAACGGCAATTCACGTTTCATCCGGTCGGGATCGGTCACGAGTGTCGGATCGGAAGCCATCGCACTCCCGATCCGTCCATGTATCCTGTCGAAGATTGCCTTTATCGGCGAGGCGGCATTTGATCGTTCACGATCAATATACGCCGAACCGTATACCGGACGTAATTTGACCGCCGCAATACCTGCTCCATCCTGGCCCCGATTATGCTGCTTCTCCATCAGGATCTGCATCTTGTTCAGCCCGTAAAATGCCGTCCCATATTTATCGGCATAATAGCTATGTGGCTTGAGCAGCCGTACGAACGCTATGCCGCATTCGTGTTTGATGAGTTCACTCATAGCTCTCCTCGCTTAATAGTCGCGTTCCACTTTGGCGATCTTCGAATTGAGTTCGGCAATGCGTTCGTCATGCAACACCTTTTTGTATTCGATCGGCATCACCTTGATAAACTGATCGACATACACCCCCCAATTGTCAAGCATCCGTCGCGCCAGAGGGCTCTCCGTATGCCGATAGTGGGCCGTGATCAATCCGTGCAATTCCCGGGCATCGGCTGCCTCTTCACTGGCCAACGACAATTCGACCATCTCCATATTGCAAAAATAGTCGAAATTCCCATCCGCATTCCATACATATGCAATTCCTCCACTCATGCCAGCAGCAAAATTTCGTCCCGTCGGGCCCAGTATCACTACACGTCCCCCGGTCATATATTCGCATCCGTGATCGCCGACGCCTTCGACAACCGCCACGGCACCACTGTTCCGCACACAGAAACGTTCTCCCACCTGTCCGCATATGTACACCTCGCCGGCGGTCGCACCATAGAGCAACGTGTTACCGGCAATGATATTGGCCTCCGGTGCAAATATCGAACTGCGAGGGGGTCTTACCACAATTTTACCTCCCGACAGGCCCTTCCCGAGATAATCGTTCGCATCGCCCTCAAGCGAAAAGGTCACACCATGCTCCAGAAAAGCTCCAAAACTTTGCCCCGCTGAACCGTGGAATGTCACATGGATCGTTTCATCAGGCAATCCCGCAGCGCCGTACCGACGCGCAATCTCTCCCGACAACATGGCTCCCACCGAACGATCGGTATTGTGAATCGGCATATCAAGATGCACGGCCATACCGGCTCCGATAGCCGAAGAAGCCATCGTCACCAACGATCGATCTTCCACTCCTTCAAGTTTATGGTCTTGTGACGACACATGACGTAAGGCGTGCAAAGTCGGATCTGAAGACATAGTCAAAAGACGGGATAGATCGACACGGGACGCTCGTGAGTTTTCGGGTTGCGGTTTTGGAATCAACAAATCGGCCCGACCTACAATCTCCTCGAGTCGTGTAAAGCCCATTTCGGCCAAATACTCCCGAACCTCTTGTGCCAGGAAAGTAAAAAAGTTTACCAAATAATCCGAATGCCCCCGGAATCGAGCGCGTAATTTCTCATCCTGCGTGGCCACTCCCATCGGGCACGTATTGAGATGGCATTCACGTTTCATCACGCAACCCAATACAATCATCACACTGGTCGCAAAACCAAACTCCTCGGCCCCCAGTAATGCACTGATAATTACATCACGACCTGTCTTGAGCTGGCCATCGACCTGAAGGGATACCTTTCCTCGCAGATTATTCAGAACAAGCGTCTGCTGTACCTCTGCCAATCCTAACTCGGACGGCATGCCGGCATGTTTGATCGAACTGACCGGACTGGCTCCCGTACCGCCCTCGCTCCCACTGATCAGAATCATGTCGGCCTTGGCCTTGGCCACACCGGCCGCGATGGTCCCAACACCACTCTCCGACACCAGTTTTACACTGATGCGGGCCGCTGGATTCACATTTTTCAAATCAAAAATCAATTGGGCCAAATCCTCGATCGAATAGATATCATGATGGGGCGGTGGAGAGATCAACGATATGCCGGGAATCGAATGTCGAGTACGAGCTATCATCTCATTCACCTTATAGCCAGGCAACTGCCCTCCTTCGCCAGGTTTCGCCCCCTGTGCGACCTTAATCTGTATCTCGTCGGCATGAACCAGATATTCGGCATTCACTCCGAAACGGCCCGATGCCACCTGTTTAATCGCACTGCGTGCCGATGTCCCGTCGGGACGAATGGCATACCGCGCCGGATCTTCTCCTCCTTCACCCGTATTACTACGTCCTCCGATACGGTTCATGGCAACGGCTATCGTTTCGTGGGCCTCCCGACTGATCGAACCGAACGACATCGCTCCCGACACAAAACGCTTCATGATAGCCTCAACCGGCTCTACCTTGTCAATATCGATCGGATTGCGCCGAAAATCAAGCATGTCACGCAAAAATACGGGGGAATGTTCCTCGTCGGCAATGCGTGTGTATTCTTTAAATTTGGCGTAATCCCCCGTCCGAGTCGATAGTTGCAGGCGTGAAATCGTCTGAGGATACCACGCATGATACTCTCCCCCTTTACGATATTTGTAATTTCCGACATTCTCGAGCGATCCATCCGCAGAAACTGCCGAGCCAAATCCTCGTGCATGTGCAGACAAGGTTTCTGCTACAATATCATCGACTCCTATTCCGGAAATCGGCGACACTCCGCCCCCAAAATATCGATCGAGTACCTCTTGGGCAATGCCTAATGTATTGAACAATTTAGCGCCCCGATAACTGCGGATCGTCGAGATTCCCATCTTAGACATGATCTTGAGCATCCCTTTATTGATCGCCTTGATATAGTGTTTTTCAGCCGTAGGGTAATCGAGCTGTACTTCACCCCGTCGTACCAAATCGTCCAGGATGCCAAATGCCATATAGGGATTGACCGCACTCGCCCCGTATCCTATCAACAAGGCCACATGCATCGTTTCACATACCTCCCCGCTTTCAACGATCAACGCGATTTGAGACCGCTTACGTGCTGCTATCAAATGGTGATGCACCGCAGAAAGCGCGATCAGCGACGGTATCGGAGCCATATCTTCCGTCACCCCACGATCACTTATGATTACATAATTATATCCCTCGTCAACAGCCTGCTCGGCTTTATGGCACAATTCGTCTATCGCCCGCTGCATCCCGTCACTGCCCGCTTTTGCCTCGAACAGCATCGGCAAGGTCAAGGTCCGGAACCCTTTGTATCGCAAATTCTCCAATATATCGAGCTCCGTATTGGTAATGATCGGGCTGGGCAATTTGACCACTTTACATAACTCGGGCGACGGCTCAAGGATATTACCGTTCACCGCCCCGATATAACTGGCCAACGACATAACTAACTCCTCTCGCAACGGATCGATCGGAGGATTCGTGACCTGCGCAAACTGCTGCCGGAAATAATTGAACAAACGTTGCGGTTTATTCGATAGCACAGCCATCGGCGTATCGTCTCCCATCGAAGCGATCGGTTCGGTTCCCCGTACACTCATCGGTTTGATGACTCGTTCGATATCTTCCTCACTGTAATCAAATACACGCAGCATCCTGTCAAAATCATCGACACTATGAGCCACATGTCGTCCGGAAGTAATTTTACTGAGAATCACACGATTCTTATCGATCCACTCCTTATAGGGCTGTTCGGCCGCCAACTGTGCCTTGATCTCTGCATCCTGATAGATCTTACCCTCCTCGGTATCGACCATCAGGATCTTACCGGGACGCAGCCGCCCTTTCTCTTTAATCTGCGACGCGTCGAAACCCATCACGCCAGTTTCCGATGCTATGACCATCATGCCTCCGGTCGTAATCAGATAACGGGCCGGACGTAACCCGTTGCGATCGAGCATACCGCCTGCATAACGCCCATCCGAGAACATAATGGTCGCAGGCCCGTCCCATGGCTCCATCCAAATACTATGATACTCATAAAAACTCTTCAACTCGGCCGGAATCGGGTTCTTATCGTTATAACTCTCCGGAACAAGCATAGCCAAAGCATGTGGTAACGACATACCCGACCGGACAAAAAACTCGAGTACGTTGTCAAGCGATGCACTGTCACTCATTCCTGGTTCAACGATCGGGCCGAACTTATCGACCGGGCCCAACACGGCCGGATGCAACAAAGATTCTCGAGTCTGCATCCATGCGCGGTTTCCCTGGATGGTATTGATCTCTCCGTTATGACCAATCATACGGAACGGCTGTGCCAACTCCCATGTCGGGAACGTATTCGTACTGAAACGCGAATGGACCAACGCCAACCCACTTGTAAAATAAGGATTGATCAGATCGGGGAAATAGCACCGTAACTGCAACGATGACAACAGACCTTTATAAACCATCGTACGCGTTGACAAGCTGACCATATAACATGAACCAACAGTCTCTTTCGCTTCACGGACAGCCCGCTCGACCCGCTTGCCGATCAGATACAGTTTGGCGTCCAATAAGGCCTGATCATCGCACCCGGTAATAAAAAGCTGCTTGATTGCTGGCTCACTACGCCGAGCCTCCTCGCCCAATATTTCGCTACATACAGGTACATCGCGCACAGCCAACAAATTGAGCCCTTCCCGATTGATGGTCGCACCAATCAGGTCCAGGCAGTTGGCCTGTGCTACTGGATCCTTTGGAACGAAAAATACGCCCACACCATACTTCCCTTTTTCGGGTACTGGGATCCCTTGTAACAATATGAACTCGTGAGGAATCTGAACCATCATACCGGCACCATCACCCGTCTTGCTGTCAGCACCTTCGGCTCCTCGATGCGCCATATGTTCAAGTACCTGTAAACCATTCTCCACGATATCATGCGACTTTCCTCCCCCAAGATTAACCACCAGCCCTACACCACACGCATCGTGTTCATAAGCAGGCCGGTACAACCCCCGGCCTGCCTTAATATACTGTTTATTATTTCCCATGCCTTTTTGTTCCTATACTTATCGAATAAAGAGCAACTCTCGATACTTGGGCAAAACCCACATCTCATTGTCAACCATCAGTTCGAGTTTATCGATATGGTAACGGATTACTTCGAAATGCGGCAATACCGTATCATGATAAGCCACGGCTTTTGCTCTTTCATTTTCAATCTTATTTGCAACTTTTCGAGCCTCTGTCATCTGTTTTACATGCTCCTGAATCGCCGTAATATGTATCGATATCTTATCAATCACATCCAGATCGTTGGCAGCCAAGGTTTTTGACGCAGCAGACAGG
>CASDSC010000005.1 GCA_949283215.1 uncultured Alistipes sp.
ATTGTCTGCCACCGCATACCCGACCGCATAATCGATACTCTGGTAATGGTTGGCTGAATAGAAAAAGTAATAAGTCCCACCATGCTTGAGTATCGTAGGACCCTCGGTCACTTTTGAATGCTTGAGTTCCCAGGGTTGATCTGCCTCGAGACAGAGACGCGCAGTTTCCGGCTTAATATCCGACAAGTCCTCTGTGAGCTCGACCACATAGAGTTTATTGCCGCCACTGAGACGCACATGGTAAAGATATGGTGTACCGTCATCGTCAATGAACACATAAGGGTCGATCTGCTTGGTCGGTCCCGACAGTTTTTCGCCAGTAAGTGTCACGAACGGGCCCAGGGGACTATCGGCCTTTGCAATCGCAATTTGTTCTTCAGATGTGTATGCCATATACAATTGGCCTTTATACCTGAATACCTGAGGCGCCCAAAATCCAAATCCGCCCCATGCGTCATCACGCGACAGTGCCATACCCGCATACTTCCAATCCGATAAATTGGTCGAAGTATAGACCTGAAACCCTTTATCGACTTCACCACCCGTTCCATAAAGATAATACACGCTATCTTCATAAAAGATCGTCGGATCGGCTATCTCCATCACATATTTTGTTTCAGTCGGGGGAGTCTGAGGCGACGTTTTATCACTACTATTGAACGACCGACCTTCACACGCCATCATAAAAAACGCAAGTGAACTCAATAATAAGCGGGACAAAATCTTCATATAACTATTTTTTACAATTGAACATAAACAGACCTCATCAACCCTCTTGGGGTATTTTCTTGCACTTGCCACTGAGATGTTCGATATCAAGACGAATGACCGCAGTCCTCCCGAACGAAGCAGCAATATACTTTTCGGCTATCTCGACATATTCAGGGCTGTACTTCTGCACCAACAAACGCAATGCATGGCGACGTTCGTCATCATCGTCCACAAGTCGAGCAACACCAAACACATGCACACTTTGGTATGCCGTAGTAAACTGTCTCGGAATCACACGCGTCGAACCAACCACACAGAAACTGACCCGAGGTTCGACAGCCAATGCATCGAGCTTATGCCCTTCTGGGGCACAATGAAAATAGAGGTGCTCCCCATCACACACATAACTGAGCGGAATACCGTATCCGTACCCTTCGGGAGAGCACATAGCCAGAAATCCATATTCGCCATTACGCAGAAGTTCAACAGCTTCGTTTTCCGGCCACATCCGATCGACGCGACGTACCGGACGGAATTTTGACACTGACATTTCTCTCAACGTTTTTATTGGTGCTGAAAAATAGTGACTATACCAACAAATACCAAAATGTTTTTAATTTTTTTAAGAAAATTTTCCCATATATAAAGTTAGGCCCGACTGACGAACATCGTGAGGACTATCGCTACAAGGAACAAAACTACACCGTCATTAGTTTACGGTGTGGAATTTGCATAAGTCTCTTCTTGTCGGTTTTCCCCTCACAGAATCAAAAAACTAAGTGCACCGGGAGCAAAATTTCACTATCTTTGTTTAGATGAGGCTAATGGTTTGGAATTGCAGACTAAAATCGACAAAAAAAACGTTCAACATTCAAAACCGCATAACTTATGGCACGAAAGCTTTTGATCCGCGATCTGACGCTGCGCGACGGGCAGCAATCGGCATTTGCCACTCGAATGAAACAAGAACAGATCGACCGCGTGTTACCCTATTATAAGGACGCCCGGTTTTTTGCAATGGAAGTATGGGGAGGCGCAGTACCCGATTCCGTGATGCGCTATCTCGATGAAAACCCTTGGGACCGACTAGAAAAAATCCATGCTGTCGTAGGTGACGTATCAAAACTCACCGCCTTGTCACGAGGACGGAACCTGTTCGGCTACAGTCCATACAATGACGAGATCATCGAGGGATTCTGCCGCAATGCAATAGAGTCAGGCCTCGGCATCATGCGCATATTCGATGCGCTTAACGATGTAGACAACATCCGTTCAACCGTCAAATATGTCAAGAAATACGGGGGCATGGCCGATTGTGCTGTTTGTTACACGATTGACCCCCACTTCTCGACAGGCGAACGGTTTAAAGCGATGCTCAAGGGGAAGAAATTGCCGAAAGCAGTCTTCACTGACGAATATTTCATCGGGAAGGCCCTTGAAATGGAGGCATTGGGTGCAGATATGATCACGATCAAAGATATGAGCGGTCTGATCCCCCCCGCCCGGGTAGCCAAACTCGTCAAACTGTTCAAATCGAAACTCAAAGTACCCGTTGATTTCCATACGCACTGTACGCCCGGATACGGTCTGGCATCCGTCCTGTCGGCCATCGTACATGGAGTCGATGTCGTCGACACGAACATCTGGAACTTTGCAGGCGGTCCGGCGGCTCCGGCCATTGAACTGATCTACATATTCTGCAAAAAGATGGGTATTGAACTCGACATCGATATGGAAGCGGTAGCAAAAATCAACGCCGAGTTGCTCAATATCCGCAAAGAACTCGAAGCCTACGATGCTGTGAAAGTCTTCCCGCGGCCGTTCAATCCGCTCACAGACACCCTTCCCGAAGAGATCGACAAGGAGTTCGACCGAGCAATCGCCGCAGCGGGTAGCGGTGATGAAAACACGCTAATCACCGCATGCCACGCCATCGAGCGCTATTTCAATTTCCCGAAGCCGAACGAACTTGTCAAACAGGCCGAAATCCCCGGCGGCATGTACACCAATATGGTCGCACAACTCAAACAGCTCAAATCGGAATCGATCCTCGAAGATGCCATGAAGTTGATCCCCCGCGTACGACTCGATGCCGGCCTACCTCCGCTGGTTACACCCACGAGCCAGATCGTAGGTGCTCAAGCCGTGAACTGCGCACTCGACCAAAAGAACGGAAAACCGATGTATTCGAATGTGTCGAATCAGTTTGTGGGGCTTGTAAAAGGCGAGTACGGCAAAACACCGGTACCGGTTGATCCCGAATTCCGACTCAAGATTGCCGGTGTACGCGAGGAGACACCTTATGACATGTCGCAATATAAGATGCAGCCTAACCCAGTGCTGGAAGATTGCGGCGGAGTTCAATTGGCTGAGAACGAAAAAGAGGTTCTGCTGCTGGAGCTTTTCCCCCTCGTTGCCAAGGGTTACCTGACCAAAACGAAAAAGGCGCGTTACGAAGCAACCCGGGCTGCAGAACCCGAACCGGCAGCTCCTTCTCAAGAAACGAATTCTGTTACAGCAAAATCGGCACCTACGGTTGATCGCAAATCATTGACCGGCCACGTTGTGACGGCACCAATGCCTGGACGTATCTTACACCTATCGGTTAAACCCGGGGACCGAATCGAAACCGGACAGGAAGTGCTGGTACTCGAAGCCATGAAGATGGAAAACAGCATTATGTCGAATTATTCGGGTACGGTAAAACAACTCTTCGTTGCAGAAGGCGATGCTGTTGCCAACGATGCAGTATTAGCAGAAATCGAATAGCCAGACAAAATACATACACTAAGAAGCGGCTTGAAAAATAATGTCAAGCCGCTTCTTTTTTATAATTGGAACTCCACTTTTACGTTCACCCTATTTCACCCTACGACCGCTATTCTCCTATTGTTCTCGACCCGGCTTCACCACCAGGAATGATGGGAAACGAGCAATTTGCTCAGCCCCCGAACGCGCCATTCGAATCCAATTGGCATAGCTGATTACCAACAACTGCTTGTCGCTAATGAACCGGGACAACGACATATCGGGGCCGCATAATGTAACCCGTTCCGGAGTAGCTGCTGGCATCTCGGCCAATTCAGCACGATACTGTTCGACGGCATTCTGATCCGTAATCATCAAATCGATTTGGATCTCCTGGGCAATCGTTTCTCCGAACTGCATCAGGCTATGATCCCCCTGCCCCAACAAAATGCCGATCTTACGCACTTCGCCGAAATCACGATCGACAAAAACACCCAGCGTACAAGCAATATCATGGAACAATATACGGGTTTTATCGACAGTCAATGTTCCGGGAAGGGTCCATGCACGTTTGGCTATCAACTCATTGATCCGCTTCAGCTCACTGTTCAGCACCAATCTTCTGCGTGACGGGCGCACATACTTACGGATAAAATCAGGGCCGGATCCGATCAACACGAAATCATACCCATTCTGCCGAGTCAAATCCGTCAGATCTTTGGTATAATGGTCCGTCACATAATGTTTTTCTGCCACATGCAAACCGAGGCGTTTAGCTTCTGCCCGCAAATAGGAGAAACTATCCGCACTGAATTCCCGCGTATTGAGTGGATTCAGATCCGTTCCTATCGTATAATGCACAGCCGTTATCTTCGCATTTTTCACATTGCGTCCACACAACAGATTCAACAATGCGAGGAATGCCCCGCCGCTGGCCGGATTTCCGAACGAAACCAATATCCGATTACGACGCGGAAATGTATTTTTCTTATTACGGCGCGGTTTGAACATCCGTTCAATCAGCATAAGCGATGGTGTCGCCATGAAAGTCGTGAACAACGCCATGATGACAAAAATCACGAATATCGACGAAGGAATAATCCCCATTTCGTACCCGATATTGAGCACAATCAGCTCCATCAGTCCACGAGTATTCATCAATACGCCGATCTCGAGACTATCCTTCCACGATTCGCCCACAAAACGGGCCGATGCCGTTGCCCCGATCATTTTACCGGCAATCGACACCGCGATGAAAACCGCGCACAAACCCCATAATTCCGGAGTATTGAGCAATCCCAATTCGGTACGCAGCCCGGTAAAGACGAAAAAGAGCGGCAGGAAAAGGACAAGCGCCACATCTTCGACCTTCTCGGTAATAATCCGGCGGAAGCTAATATTGTCGGGCATGATCACGCCTGCGACAAACGCGCCGAATAACGCATGAATCCCCAACAATTCAGTAATAAACGACGAGACGATCAATACGAGGAAAATGAATGAAACAAACGTTTTATTGATTACCTCCTGGTTGTTGTACAGGTTCCCGATCTTGCGCATAAACGGGCGGATCACGCCAAACATGAAGATGACATACAGGATGGCACATGCGATCGTATAAATAGCGCTCGACACATTACCGGCCTTTGCAATGGCAATAATAGCGGCCAACATGCACCATGCGGTCACATCGTTATTGGCAGCGCTGGCGATGGCCAACCGTCCCATGGGCGTACGGGTCAAGTCGCGTTCCTGCACAATACGGGCTAGTACGGGGAAAGCCGTAATACTGACCGATATACCGATAAACAATGCAAAGGGAAGAAACGAGGTATGCCCTGCCCCAAACTCAGGATAGACAAAATAGGCCAGTACAACCCCCATAAAGAAAGGCACGATAATACTGGCGTGACTGATTACGAGAGTTTCGCTCGCTTTTTTACGCAGGATGCCGAGATCGAGCTCCATCCCGATCACGAACATAAACAGCACAAGACCGATCTGACTGATTATATTGAGGGGGACGAGCGTTGCCGGAGCAAAAAGGAAGTTGAAGGCTTCGGGAAAAAAATGACCGAGGACCGAAGGCCCCAACACGATTCCCGCAACAATCTCCCCGATGACTCCCGGTTGGCCCAAATACCGAAAGACGAACGAGCAGAAGCGTACAGCAATCAAAATGGCAATGATTTGCAACATCAACATCGAAAGAGGATGCACCACACTTTCACTCAATCCATTGCAAAACAGATCGAAGGATGAGGCTCCGGAGTCCACGGCAGTTTGCGAAGAGGCCGGCGAATCGAACGCGCTACCTCGGGTAAAGACAGCCCACATCAGCACGCCGAACACAGCGAGCATCACAGCATAAAAAATATAGTTTCGTTTCGCGTTGCCTTTCATACGAGGAACAAAGATAAAATTTTTCACGACCCGACAAAATGAATCGGCTAAAAACACAGATTGCACGCCGCACCACACTCATCTTTTGTTCGATTTTCCAACCGGGTAACCAGTCTCCTTTCCACCCACTTACCAATAACCAGTTTAACCCTAACATGCTATTATATAAACTACTCCCCCCTTCCCGCTGACCACAATTATCTAAAAACATACATATTCCAAGAATATATCAATTTTTTTACCTTTGCCAAGAAACTGAATGCGTCTCGGTACAGCCAGAAGACCAAACGAAAAGGGAAAGTTTCTCTCGGGAAACCTTTAATCTTTACCCCGTCATACCGAACACAATGGAATACGAATTTCTATCCCAATATCTCGCCGAAAAATATACGGAAGCTGACTACCCCGTGATTCGTACCCAAACGATCGATTTCGCTCACCGTCGCCCGTTCGCCGGACTGCGCATTCTCGAAGCCACCCCGTTATTCTTCAACACCTCTGCCAAAATACTGCCCCTGTTAGCCGGAGGTGCCGACATAACGCTCTCCCTGATCCCTGGCGTCCCCCGCGACGACCGGTTCGTGCAATGGATACACAGTAACGGAATAGCCACAACCGCTGTACCCGACGATTCGTTCGATCTGATCTCGGACTGTATCGGATTACACGCGCATTTGCAACCTCGCATCGGTTATGCCGAACTGACCCACTCCGGAATCAACCACTATACACATTGCGCCAAGCCCTGCTTCAATAGCGACGGGGGCAGAATCAAACGAATCGAAGGGGCTTTGGGCACCGGAGATGGCTTAATCCGCGGATTACAGCATTTCGGACTGGATGTCGGACCGGGACAACATTGGTTACTGTTCGGATTCGGCAAGATCGGAAGCGGGGTCGGCATACGTCTTCGGGCTGCCGGTGCCACCGTCACCGTGGTCGAGGCTCGCGCGAATCGGGAACGTCTGGTGGGAACACCGGTCGGAGACTTCGAGTGGATCGACATGACGGACATACAAGCCGTAAGCCGGGCAGCCCAAACGGCCACCCATATTGTCACCGCCACGTCTGTATCCGGAGTGATCGGACGCAATTATCCTATCGAAGCGTTTCGCCAGGGGCAAATTCTGGTCAATATCGGCGCCGAAGACGAATACGGACCGGCGTTCCAACCCGAGGAGGTACTCAATGGGAAAGTAGCGGTCAATTTCGCATTGGAAGAGCCGACGCACCTTCGATACATCGAAACTACATTTGCACTGCAAAATGCCGGGCTCGAATGGCTTCTCCGCCACCCTGATGCTCAAGGAGTCGTAACACCCCCTGTATCCATGGAAGAACAACTGCTCGACATTGTCCGGCATGAAGGTTCGATCGCTTCCGAACTACGACTGATCGGGCTATAATACAAAAAACGGCGGAGCAATTCCGCCGTTTTCAATAATATCTGTTACAATTTATTACGCAATCAAGAGGACCAGCATCTGTGCCGTCAATACCCGCAGGAACATCGTGAGCGGATATACCGTCGCATAGCTGACCGAAGGCATGTCGTTACCAGCCACCCCATTCGAATAGGCCAATGCAGGGGGGTCAGTAGTACTTCCGGCAATGAGGCCCATGATCGTAAAATAATTCATCCGGCAAATTTTACGGGCAAACAAGCCGACCAAAAGAATCGGCACTATGGTAATAATCACGCCATAGGCGATCCAGCGATAACCGCCGCCATACACGACCGTATCGACAAAACCTTCACCCGCACCGAGTCCCACGCTGGCCAGGAACAAGGCAATCCCAACCTCACGCAACATCAGGTTGGCACTCATGGTCGTATAGGTCACCAAGCGGAAATGGGGGCCGAATTTACTGATCAGAATAGACACGATAAGCGGTCCCCCGGCCAACCCCAATTTAACGGGTTGGGGAATCCCCGGGAAAACAAACGGGACACTGCCGAGAAATACCCCGAGGAAAATACCGATAAAGATCGGGATCAGGTTCGGTTCCCGGAGTCGCCGCATCGAGTTACCCAACATTTTGGCCACATCGGCAATCGCGCTTTCACTTCCCACGACCGTCAACCGGTCACCCATCTGCAATTCGAGGCCGGCATGTGCCACCAGATCGACACCTGCACGATTGACTCGTGTCACATTCACCCCAAAATTGGAGCGCAGTTTCAACTCTCTGATCGGTTTGCCATTGAGCCTCGATTTCGTAATCATAATACGGCGAGACACCAACTGGCTATCGAGTTTATCCCACTGTTCGTGACTCATCTCGATACGCTCTCCGAGGAATGTCACCACCGATTCCATCGTATCTGCCGTCGCTACGACCAAGACCTTATCACCCTCTTTCAGTACCGTATCGAGACTGGCTATTTCAATGCGACCGTCGGCATGACACACACGCGACACCACAAAGGTTTTACCCAGCAATTTGATCACCCGATCGATATTCTTCCCTGCCAATGCAGGATTTTTCACCACCGCCGAAGCCCACTCTACCATACGGCTTCGGTCCTGTGTCGAAGCATCACCCGCCCGGCTTTCCTGATCGAGTTTAATCCGGAATATATAACGGATCACGATAATCGTACCGATAATTCCGAGTACGCCGAGCGGATAGGCCACGGCATATCCGAGCGAAATGCTCGGATCATCCAGTCCGGTCATATCGCTGTATGCCTGCTGTGCGGCACCGAGACCTGGTGTATTGGTCACGGCACCCGATAAGATTCCCACCATCGTGGTGATGGGCACCCCTGTGGTCCAATGCAGAATACAAGCCGTAAGAACACCTAATGCCACAATAGCTGTAGCCAGCAGATTTAGCGTCAGCCCACCTTTTTTAAAGGAGGCGAAAAAACCGGGGCCCACCTGCAGACCGATCGAATACACGAACAAAATCAGGCCGAACTCTTTCATAAAATGGAGCAGATGTTCGTCGAGACGCATCCCGAAATGACTGACGATAATGCCGACGAACAAAATCCAAGTTACCCCGAGCGAAATCCCTGCTATTTTGATTTTACCGAGAATGATCCCCGTAGCGATGACCAATGCCAGGATCAGAACAGAATGAGCGACTCCTCCTCCCCAGAAAGCGTCGTTTCCAAAAAACAGACCTTTAACCCAATCCATAAAACAAATACTAACCTATACCGGGTACTGCACATTGAATATCAATGCATAGTTCCACAAGCCCGATCAAGATTCCATGCGAACACTTCTTTTCTCCGAGCGGACGCAAAGATATCAAATTATCCGGAGAAAAGCGAAAAGCTTTAAAATGAAAATCATTTTTGCATCTTCAAAAGACATATCAACCAACAAATTACTCCCCGGGTTGAATTTTCTTTCTCAATCACTCCAGTCAAATGTGCTGATTAAACAATGTCCTATAATCCGTTACATTTATTTTAGAAACCTTCTTACACCAAAGACACCATTATTTGAGTACCGGCCCTCTTTGGGGTTAAAAAAATAACTCCTTGTTTTATTCCCTTCCCTTATAAATTAAGGTGTAAAAATAACAGACTCCTCCTTTTTACCGTAATGACTAACTACAGTTACCGTATTGAGTCCTACACAAAATACTATAACATTATATAAAGTATACCATACCCTCCCTTTATCCCGTATACCACAACCATGAATCTCACGTTTTTCCACGACAGGCTCATGTTTTTGTCCGCCTCGCTTCATTTGTATGTGACACCACCCTTTGTACAGCTCAAGATAAAGAAGATGAGAGTACATCGACCGATTAGATCAACGCCATTGTAATCCACAGACCATCCTAATATCCCACGACATGACACACAACCCTACCTGAAGACAGTCCAACTATACGCTCCCAATAGGCCCATTTTACAATCTTCATTCACAGCAAAAAAGCATAAGTCTCCTCATCCATTTGGTATTTGTCATGGAGTTCTGTACTTTAGTGTCAATAAACACAAACCTAACTACCACACCATGAATTTCACCAAGTATTTACCTTGTATTGGAGTAGCCTTTTTATGCTTATTATCATCCTGCAAAAAGGCTCAGCTCACACTCACAGACGGGAATGCGAGTGATTATGTAATCATCGTTTCGCCCAATGCCAGCGACAACGAACTCTATGCAGCCAACGAATTCAGTCGTCTGCTGGCCCTTGGAAGCGGCGTTACGCTGCCGGTTGTCGGAGACACGCTGCCGGCACAACCCAATGAAATTTTGATTGGCGCTTCGACCCGCACCGATATCGATCGGGAACCGTTGAACGAAGACGGTTTCACGATCTGTACTCGCGGGCCAAAACTCCAAATCGTCGGGGGGAGCGACAAAGGCACACTATATGGCGTTTACACCTTTTTTGACAAATATCTCGGGTATCGCTGTTTGTCGTCCAAAGTGTTCTATTATCCGACATTCGACCGGGTCTCCGTAGAGGCAATCGAAAATGACACACAAATCCCTGTCAACGAATTCCGCGACACGCATTACCGCGACTCAAACGATCCGTTTTACGCCGACTGGCATAAAATCGACCATTGCATTGTCGACGGTGTCGACAATGGAGTCTGGGGCAGTTGGGTCCACACGTTCGAATACCTGGTTCCGCCCTCACAATATTTCAAGGAGCATCCCGAATATTACGCCCTCGTCGATGGCAAACGAGATCCACGCCAACTCTGCCTGACCAATCCCGAAGTATTCGACATACTGGTCGCAAACCTGGCTGATACCATGGCGCGTTTCCCTCAAGCCACCTACTGGTCCGTAAGCCAAAACGACAATGATGTATATTGCCACTGCCCCAATTGCGCTGCAATCGATGCTCGCGAAGGCAGTCCGAGTGGTTCGATCCTCGAATTCGTCAACCGCGTAGCCGAACGCTTCCCAGACAAAACCATCTCTACCCTAGCCTACTGGTATAGCCGTAAAGCGCCCAAAACAGTCGTACCGCGCGACAATGTACAGATCATGCTCTGTGATATCGAGTCCGACCGCCATATTCCTATTGCGGAAAACCCCAACGACAGTTTCGGTGAAGATCTGCGTGCCTGGGGTAAATTGACCCGCAACATCATGATCTGGGACTATGTCGTCGAATTTACGAATCTGGTAAGTCCCTTCCCCAACCTTCGCGTCCTGCAACCCAACATCCAATTCTTCGTCGAGAACGGCACCAACGCCCATTTCCAACAGGGGAACCGTGAAGTAGGCGGCGAATTCAACGAATTGCGCCAATATCTGATCGCCCGGCTGTTGTGGGATCCCAACTGCGACATCAACGCCGAGATGGATGACTTCCTGCATCACTATTATGGAAACGCTGCTCCTTATATCCGCCAATATATCGATCTGATGCACGACGAACTTGAGGCTTCGGGTCAGAAACTCCATATCTTCTTCAATCCGGAAGATTTTTGCGACAGCAGCTATCTGCGTGACGACCTGATGGCTCAATACGAAACATTTTTCGCCCAGGCAATGGACGCCGTAGCCGATCAACCCGATGTATTGCTTCGCGTCAAAGCCGCCCATATGCCCCTCACTTACGCCTTATTCCGAATTGCACAAAAACGCGGTACGGCTGAAAGCCGGGTTTTCGAACAAGTTGACGGCAAATGGCGTACACGTCCCGAGATCATGGCCCGTCTCGATGAATTCACGGCCCTATGCCATGAAATCGGCGTAACGCGCCTTTCCGAATGGCATACAACACCAGATGAATACGACGCACAGATGCGAGCCTACTTCAATCAGATTCAATAGTTCCACACTCTAATGAACGAGGCAGCCAATTGTTGCTGGCTGCCTCGTTTGTTTATTATATTATGATCAACAGCGACATAGATCAAGCCATATTGAATCCAGCCCTTTTGCCATCACGCGCCCGCCATCCTGAAACTACCTTTGTTATCAAGGCAATGTCGCCTTATCTAAACACATACGAATATGACAATAGGTTATTTACGGGTAAGTACAGGCAAACAACATCCGGCCAATCAACAAGATGAAATCCGCCGTTTTGCAGAAAGCAAAAACCTGACTATCGATTCATGGGTCACGGAAATCGTCAGCGGCAAGACCAAGGAGCGCGACCGCAAGCTAGGCACATTACTCCGAAAAATGAAACCTGGCGACACGATCATAGTGACGGAAATATCTCGGTTAAGCCGTACATTAACCGACGTGATGACCATCATGGGAAAATGTTTGAAGAAAGGGATCAATTTATACACGACAAAAGAAGGATACACTTTTGACGATTCGATCAACAGCAAAGTATTATGCTTCGCTTTTGGCCTGGTTGCCGAGATCGAACGTAACCTGATCTCCATGCGCACCAAAGAGGCACTGGCACTACGCAAGGCCAACGGGATGGTCTTGGGACGCAAAAAGGGTTCATACACAAAATTCAACATCCTGATGCACAATCGGCACAAGGTAATCAAGATGCTCGAGGAAGACCGATCCGTCACCTATATTTGCCAATCGTTCGGGGTCTCACGAGATACTTTCGATAAATTTCGACGTAAATATCATTCCATTCAACAAGCTGTGGACCGAAAGGAAAGCAGGCGAAAAAATAGCTTCAAAAATTATATGACAACGACACAAAACGATTAAACAGTATAAAAGCTGCCAAAAGCAGCTTTTATACTGTTTAATCGTTGGTTAAATCGTTGGTATTTAGCGACAAATATAAAATATAGTCTAATAGGATGCAAGAAAAAATATAAAAATTTTCTCTAATTAACTATTTACATTCACTTTCAATACGTTTTAATTCAACTATTTAACAGGAATGCCGAAATATACCAACATATAAATCGGCATACCAATGAAGTCAATACATAAAACACTATTATTCACACTGTTAGTTTTGTGTGGGACCGTCAGAGGCCAAAATTTATCAGACAATAATCCACCGAGTCATCTTTGCGATACTCTGATCTTTCGGTTCGCTCCTGAAGGACAACTTTTCTGGGCAGATTACAAGGACAATACAATTGCCATTCGTTCATTGTCTCAACTCATACAGCAACATCGTTCGGCTATCGAATCAGAAGACATAAAAGTAAGAGTATTAGGATTTTGCAATACAAAAAACTCATCGACAGAAAATCTCGCTATTGCAAAAAACAGAAGCAATCAAGTCAAATCTTATTTTATCACCAATAAAGGGCTGAAAGAGAAGCATTTCCGCACAAGCAACTCAGCACAGGCATGGCACAATGCATCGGAGATCATTGTGTTAGCCTACTTGTTCAGCACAAATGACGAATCCACAATTCCGTGGACTGATTCAACACAGGGAAACGACACTCTACCGGCACAATCACCTGACATACAAACTACACACTCGAACACTTTGTCCGAAAGCGAAACTATTGACGCAACAGAAGAAGCTGACGCTGCCCCCCACTCCATGAGCCCACCAACAACAAATCCATCGGACACGGACAACCCTACAACCGAACCGGTGATCCAACCCAACAAGAACACTCAATGGGCTCTCAAAACCAATGTGGCATATTTAGCCGCTACCGTTGCTAATCTCGGAGTCGAATTCGGATTCGGTTCGCACTATTCCATTGACCTTCCGATCATTTACAGTCCATACACCGTTGCGAGAGACTATCGGTTGCGTTTTCTGGCAATCCAACCTGAATTCCGATACTGGTTGCACTCTCCTATGCAAGGGCATTTTTTCGGAGCTCATCTCAATATCGGAGCCTTCAATCTCTCGGTCAATAACGAAAAACGCTATCAATCACCCGACGGATTCTATGGCATAGGGCTCAGTTATGGATACATGTTGCCTTTCGCACATCATTGGGCTGCCGAATTTACAATTGGAGCCGGATATGTTCACACAAAATATGATACGTACTACAATATCTCGAATGGTGCCCGTATCGACCGCAATAGCTCATACAACTACTGGGGCATTACCAAAGTGGGAGTCGGACTGGTATACAAATTCGGAAAATAAGGAGGAAAGGTTATGAAAAGAATATTCAGTTCAATCGTTTGCCTGTTCGCTCTTTTGTCGACGAGTTGTAAATCCACTATTCTGGAATTTCCCGAAGGTGAAGGTAACGATCCCACATTAGTGAACGTGCACCTCTCTTTGGGAGTCGATCCATCCATTGAGCCCTATACTTCGGCCACCATGATGGTCAAATCCGATGAATCCGACACACACGATGTACGCTGGATCGTCGAAATATTCCGAGACGAAATCAATGGGGAACCGGTTGCACGTCGCATACTCAGTTGTGATCCGGCAGCCGATGGCACACACACAATCGAAACTGAGTTTTCACTCCATGCTGCGAAATACAAAATTGTAGCTTGGATGGATTATGTCGATAACGGCTCGATCGATGACAAGTATTACACAATCAACACCCTGGCTGCCATCAATGTTCTGGAAAACGAAAATTACATCGGGGAGGAAGAACACAAAGACACATACGTTGGGCACTCGGAACTTGATCTGACCGGATATCGAGACCAGTGGAACGAGACCGTATCACATGAATTGACGCTCGAACGGCCCATGGCCAAGATCGAGTTCATTACAACAGATATCGACAAATTGCTCAGCGAATTGGCCAGCAAACGAGTTCAATCAGGCAATTCGGTTTCGGAAAGTCTGCTTGCAGACAGCCCTGATCTCTCATCAATCCAAGTATCAGTAGGTTATGCCGGATACTTTCCCTCTGGGTTCAACGCCTACACCAATAAACCCAACGATGCCCGGGAAGGTGTATCGTTCGACTGTGCCATGACCCCGCTCTCGGACAAAGAAGGACGACTGGGTAGCGATTACATTTTCGTGAACGGGTCGGAATCTGCCGTTTCGGTTAATCTGACCATTCGCGACGATCAGGGGAATGTACTCAATGAAGTACAGGGAATCAACGTACCTATCGTACGAGGCAAACTGACAACGATACGCGACGAATTTCTGACCAAAGACTATACTCCAGGCATCGGAATCGACCCAGGATTCGATGGGGAAATCAATATCGTGATTCCTGACTAAAAATCATGACAATGAAAAATTTAATATACGCATTTTTTGCACTCTATTTTGCCTTGTGCGCTATCACAGGATGTAACCGGGATTCAGAATCCATGCCGGGACAACAGCCCGTAAGCGGAGTCATCTCAGCACAATCACACGATGCATTAGCCGACGCAGAGACCGACGGGCCCACAGACATTCCCTCAAAAGCAGGAAAGAACGCCAGCCTGACATACACCATCGAAGCCTGGACACGAGGTTCATACCCCCGATGCGTACTCCATCGAACTGCGACCGGCTCGTTATCCGAAGGCGTCTCATTTGAAATCGCGCTGGTCCCGGGAAACTACGACCTTCTCTTCTGGGCAGACTACGGACATGGGGACTATATTACCGCGGATCTACGCCAGGTTACGCTTGCCACCCTACCCTATACCCCGAATGACGAACGTGATGCTTTTGCATGCGCACTCACAGACATCACCTGGGATGGAGGTGCCCATTTCGAGGCCATTTTAACTCGGCCGTTGGCTCAACTTATTGTACAAAACAGTCAAACCTTCAATGAATCCCAAGCGGTAAAGATCGAATATCATGGACTCTGCACCCGATACGACGTGCTGACAGGCAAAGCTTCCGCACCGCAATCCAATACAACAATAACATTCCCGAATACATCCGTCGGATCGGCCCACGTATGCAAAGATTTTCTTTTCGCCCCTTCTGACGAACAAGACATCTCCCTATCACTATTCGTAGGGAATACCGTCAAAGATCTGCAGACGGTGCAATTACAAGCAAATTACAAAACCCGAATTACTGCGTCGTTCGAGTAATGCTTGCCATGAGGTCAATCTCTTAACCACTTATACAAACTTAATTATCTCATCATGAAAAGATTACTAAATTTTGCTCTACTAGGGTCATTTATGGCTCTTGTAGCGTGTCAGAAAGACGAAATGGGTCCGTCAGACGGTGCGACCTCCCAATCGATCACCGTTACCATTCCGCAAAACGGGATACCGACACGTGCGAATGCAACCGATTTCGGTGACGGTTCAAAGATCGATCGCTGCATTCTTCAGGTGTATAAGGACGACGTACCCTATGGCGCACCCCAAACTGCATCAGTTCAAGGCAATCAGGCTACCTTTAACCTGCGTCTGGTAACTTCACAGACTTATGATTTCGTATTCTGGGCAGATTGTTCTACCGGCGATCACTACAATACTGACGACCTGACCGCCATTACGGTGAAGGGCGACTATGTCGGCAACAACGACGAGTTCGACGCCTTCTTCTACTGCTTGTCTGACTACAAAGTCAACGGCAATTTCTCGGAATCGGTAACGCTCAAGCGCCCGTTCGGTCAATTGATCGTCAAGACTACGGATCTGGCATCGATTCCTGACGAATCACTGAAACCCGACCAAGTTAAGGTTGCCTTCACAGCCATTCCTACCACATTCAATGCACAAACCGGAGAAGTGGCACAGGCGACCGAAATGGTAGAATACGAGGCAGCTGTTGTCAATGCGAACGGCGATCTGTCAGTAGATTACATTTGGGCAAGCCCCGATGAGGCTAATCTGGCTGATTTTGCGGTTACATTCTACAACAACGGTAGCGAGATCACGTCAAACAACGCTTTCCGAAACATTCCGATCCGTCGTAACTACCGTACAATCGTATCAGGTAATCTTTTGACCAAGAAAGGTACTATTGATGTTACAATCGATCCTATTTTTGACGGCGAAAATCCTGTAGTCATGAACGGGGCCTTGAATGTTACCACAGGTGAAGAGTTTACATCTCTGCAAGAAGCCGTTGACGCAGCCAATGCAGACGATGTAATCAAAATCTGGGGTGTCATAGACGAAGATATCACGCTCGACAAGGACCTCACGATCCAAGGTGCAGACGAGGCAACCCCGACAAAAGTCCGCACATTAAACCTCGCCTCGAGGATCAACGCGACCATCGAGAATGCTCAATTCTTCGGTGCCCGCAATATGGCAAACAGCAACACCAGCGTATTGGTCAACAATGTGGAAAGCGCAACTTTCACAAATTGCGTGTTTGCTCAAGAAAATGCAGAAGATGGTATGCGACCATTTGAAACGGCTTTCGGGTTCAGTGGCAAACTGACGATCACAAATTGCACAATGGAGCCCGGTACAAGCAATCCGTATATTAACCCAATCAGTGAGGAAGGCGAACTGACAATCACAGGATCGACATTCAATCAAATCATCACAATCGATCCTTTGGCATCGGCATCAGGCAAGATGGGTACCTTTAAGTTCAGCGACAACATTTTCAACAATAGTGTTGCCATGAGCGTACTTTCGGGAGCGACAGATGCGTCAAATCTTTCTGCTGCTGAGAAAATATTCGCAAATTCCCTGTTGTCGGACAACACATTCGGTGATGAACAGAAAAAAATCAAAGTATTCAGCGGCAGCGAAACATTCTACGTCAACGATCTTTGTGCGACTGTCTACAACCAGACATCGGGAGTATCTTACAATACGGTGGCTGAAGCACTCCAAGCAGCCAATGCTGGCGAAACGATCATGGCCAGCGGCATGAGTTGTGCTGAAGAATTGAACATCCCGGCAGGTGTCACACTGGACGGAGCCGGTTCGTCGGTTTTCACAGGCAAACTGCATGCAGCCCAAGGCGCTACGCTCTGCAATTTCGCATCGGAATGGGATGCCATAGCCCCAGACAACGCTCCGTTCTATCAAGCTATTGAAGTGCAAGGGACGGACGTTACACTGCAAAATCTTACTGTAACCTTCAAAGGCTCTGCTAAGAAGCCTGTCGCAGTTTTGAATTACATGGGTGTGGGTGGTTTGACTGTTAAGGATTGCCAGTTCACCAACTACTGGAAAGGAATCTACCTCAACTGTGCCGACAACGTTACAATCGAAGGTTGTTCGTTCGACGCCATGAATCCATTCAGCACCGATAACTGGAGTGCAACCCTTTCCTTCACGGGGAATACGCTCACAGGTAACCTTCCTACACTCAACGCCGCACATTTTATCGTTCCTGCCGGAACTGCAGGCATGACCGGCACAAACAAATACCAAGAGAGTTGGCCTTTGGCTCTGAAAGAAAGTGTTTACAGCGTACTGACAAACAACACATATGAAGGACAGGACACGCCATATATGCGAGTCCAATCTATCGATCCGGCATGGGACTACAATTTCATCAATTTTTGCATCACCGGCTTCCTGAAAGGTAAACTCGACAATGCACAAAACGCCTTTACCGAACGCGACCGCTATCAACCTTCGGAAG
>CASDSC010000006.1 GCA_949283215.1 uncultured Alistipes sp.
CCTCTGGAGTTGACAATAATTAGACATAAGCGCTCTCTTCGTGTGTGATGGATTGTTTTGTCAGGTATGTGGGGTTCCCCACAATCGTTAATTATTGACTCGATAGGCACGTTGGACTCCTTTGATGGTCAATAGTTTGTATGTTACCATGTCAACGATTTGCGTACTGGTTACTTCGATATTGATCAACCCCGAGAGGGTTCCTCCTGACGAACCCAGGTTCATCGAGCGGATATTGATCTTCAGGTCACGGTTGATTACTTCGGCGATCTTGTTGACCATGCCGGTCGTGTCGTCGGCCTGGATGCGGATCGTGGCGCGGAACGAACCGGTCGTTGCATTGTCGCGCCAACGGGCCGGAAGTACCCGGTAGGGGTATCGGGCGATGAGCCGGGCGGCATTGGGGCAATCTGTACGGTGAATCGTGATACCCGCATTGACGGTAGTGAAACCGAATATTTCGTCGCCGAAGATCGGATTGCAGCATTTAGCCAGTTTGTAATCGATGCCGCTCAGTTTGTCATCGATTACCAGCGCGTCGTCAGTCCGGGTGCTGGTTTTCGTGGCCGTCGATGGCATGCGTGTGTTGACTGGAAGTCCTCCGTTCAGGTGCTGTGTCAATACCTCTTTGATATCCGCCAGATCGATTTTCTGTTGTGCAATCTGACCATACAATTCTGTTCCTGTTTTGAGTTTATAGTATTTGCACAAGACATTGACTGCGTCGTCGATTGTAATGGGCAGTTTCCAATTCTTGAGTTTCCGCTCCAGTTCCTCACGTCCCAGGTCCGAGGCTTTGGCGAGTTCCTCGCGGATAAACGCTTTGATCTTGTTTCGGGCCCGATTGGTACGTACGATATTCAGCCAGTCGCTTTTGGGTTTCTGATTTTTAGAGGAGAGGATTTCGACGATATCGCCATTATGCAACACCTCTTTCATTGAAACTACGCGGTGGTTAATTTTGCCCCCCGTACAGGTTGCGCCGAGGTTGGTGTGGATTTCGTAGGCAAAATCGAGCACGGTGGCACCGGCCGGTAATTTCTTCAGGTCTCCATTGGGCGTGAAGACAAAGATCTCGTCGGATGAGAGTTTGGCATCGAATTTCGAAGCCAGTGCATGGCCGTCGGTATTTTCAATCAGTTCGCGCAGGCGCCCGAGCCACTCTTCACTGCCCATACCGCCTTGGTTGACCCCTTTGTAACGCCAGTGTGCAGCGATACCCCGTTCAGCGATGGCATCCATGCGTTCTGACCGTATCTGTATTTCGACCCACCGCCCTTCTTGTGTGACGACGGTCGTATGGAGCGATTCGTATCCGTTCGACTTGGGAATCGAGATCCAGTCGCGCATACGGTCGGGATTGGGCGTATAGAAATCGGTGATGATCGAGTAGATGCTCCAGCAGAGGGCTTTTTCTTGATCGCGCTCACAATCGATGATGATCCGCAGGGCGAATATATCATAAACCTCTTCGAATGGAATACCTGTCCGTTTCATTTTACGCCAAATCGAGTAGATCGATTTCGTGCGGCTTTTGATATGATATTTGATTTTTGTCTGCGCCAGTTTCTCTTCGATCGGCTTGAGAAAGGCCGCGATGAATTCGGTACGTTCTGACGCGGTCTCGCTCAACTTGCGTTCGATCATCGTGTAGTCGGCTGGCTCAAGTTGGCGTAATGATAGGTCTTCGAGTTCGCTTTTCAGGTTGTATAGCCCTAATTTGTGTGCGATTTGGGCATAGAGATTAAGACTTTCCCATGCTTTCTTGTCGCGCTTGGCGGCGGGGAATATGTCGAGTGACCGCATGACTTCAAGTCTGTCGGCCAGTTTAATCAGAATTACACGTGGGTCGGTCGAGTAGGATACGATCAGTTCCCGGAAGTTATCTGCTTGTTCGTGGGATATCTTGGGGTCGACCTCAGAAATATTACAAAGCCCTTTGATGATACCGATGCAAGGTTCTCCGTAAAGTTCTCCTACTTCCTCGGGGGTCATCAGACCGAGGCGTACTACGTCGTGCATGAGAGTCGATATCGTGGAGTTACGGCCCAGCCCGATCTCCAGTGCAACGATCAGTGCGGTATTGACCGAGTGACCAAGCAGCGGAGTCCCATCGTAACGGGTCATCCCTGCGAGTTTTTCGTCTGCAAGGGCCAGTGCTTGATCGATCATTTGGTAACTATGGACACTGAACCGGTCTCGTATGGCATTGAGAAAGTGTTCGCGCATTACGAGTGTCTCATCTCTCACAATCGTCGTCTCCATATCTGTCGAATTGAGGTTATAAAAACAACGGTGAAATTACTAAAAAATTGCTTATGACAATGGGGTGTGTTATTATGGTGCAGTATGGGAAATGTCAGTTTAAGATCAGATTAATAATGCAGAAAAAGCAAAGGAACTCCCGGGCCATCCGGAAGTTCCTTTACGTATGTCAATCCAAAATTGTTTAGATAGATGCGGGTTGGCTTTCGCCTAACATGCGCAAAGCGCAGTCGAGGATGGTAGTATCGTCGAGGGTGACTACTCCTCCGTCAGGACCTTTCTCGTAATGGATCCCGGCAGGAGTACCTCCTTCGAAATGACTCCCTCCGAAATAATTACGGACAGTATCTACATCTAAATTCAGCTCGTCGGCAATGCGCTGGGTGCTCCCACTGGGCAATTTGTCTTTGATCCGGCGCAATTCATTAAATGTTATTACCATACTCGTATGTTTTAGTTGATTGAATAGATTTGTTTGATTGTGAAAGCTTTCGCTGTAAGTTCTTACAAGATAGGAAATGTTCGGGATAAAACCAAATAAAAGGACTGGATTTTTGTCGTGTTGTCTTCTGGGGCTAGGGACAGGATCCGTGATAAGAACGTCACTTCTCCTTTTTAATAGAATACAAAAAATGGGCAAATGGGAATGTGTGTGGCCGAAAATATTCCTGCGAACAGACATAAATCGGCCGAAATGGCAGAATGTCGGTCGGGAATGTCAGCCAGTTTTGGGAATTTTGACAGGTTTTGTCAGAAAATGGCTTGTAAAATCCGTTGGCATAAAGATTGTAAATTCTCATAGTGTTTTTGAAAACGAAAAAGAAAACAACAAGTAAATAAATAACTAAAAAATTGTAATATCATGGCAAAGATTATTGGAATTGACTTGGGAACGACCAACTCGTGCGTTGCGGTGATGGAGGGTAACGAACCTGTCGTAATTCCTAACAGCGAAGGCCAGCGGACTACTCCGTCAGTTGTCGCTTTTACCGATAATGGAGAACGTAAAGTAGGTGATCCTGCTAAACGTCAGGCAATCACCAATCCTAAACGGACCATATTCTCGATCAAACGTTTCATGGGTGAAACTTACGATCAGGTACAGAAAGAGATCGATCGCGTATCATATTCAGTGGTTCGCGGTGACAATAACATGCCTGTAGTCGAAGTGGATGGGCGTAAATATACACCTCAGGAAATTTCGGCTATGATTCTGCAGAAGATGAAAAAGACTGCCGAGGATTATCTGGGGCAGGAAGTGACCGAGGCCGTGATTACCGTGCCGGCATACTTCTCCGATTCGCAGCGTCAGGCTACCAAGGAAGCTGGTGAGATTGCAGGTTTGAAGGTGCGTCGTATCATCAACGAACCGACAGCTGCTGCATTGGCATACGGTCTTGATAAACAGGGCAAGGATATGAAGGTTGCGGTGTATGACCTCGGTGGTGGTACGTTCGATATCTCGATCCTTGAATTGGGCGACGGTGTGTTCGAAGTGAAATCGACCAATGGTGATACCCACCTGGGTGGTGATGATTTCGACCACGTGATCATCGACTGGTTGGCAGAAGAGTTCCAAAGCACACACAATGTCGATTTGCGGAAAGACCCGATGGCTTTGCAACGTTTGAAAGAGGCTGCTGAAAAAGCCAAAATCGAGTTGTCAAGCGCTACCTCGACGGAGATTAACCTGCCGTATATCATGCCGGTGGATGGTATTCCGCAACACCTGGTTGTAACCTTGACCCGTGCTAAATTCGAACAATTGGCCGATAAATTGATTCATGCAACAATTGAACCTTGTCGACAAGCATTGAAAGACGCAGGTTTGTCAGCCAACCAAATTGACGAAGTGATTCTGGTGGGTGGTTCGACCCGTATCCCGGCAATCCAGAAGATCGTTGAGGAGTTCTTTGGCAAGACGCCTTCGAAGGGTGTTAACCCCGATGAGGTGGTGGCTATTGGTGCCGCAATCCAAGGTGGTGTGCTGACCGGTGAGGTGAAAGATGTATTGCTGTTGGATGTGACGCCACTGTCGCTCGGTATCGAAACGTTGGGTGGTGTGTTTACCCGGTTGATCGATGCGAATACGACCATCCCGACCCGCAAGAGCGAAACGTTCTCGACGGCTGCAGATAACCAACCTTCGGTTGAAATTCACGTGCTCCAGGGAGAACGTCCGATGGCTCGTGACAACAAAACGATCGGTCGGTTCCACCTCGATGGCATTCCTGCAGCACCGCGTGGTGTGCCTCAGATCGAAGTGACATTCGATATCGATGCTAACGGTATTCTGAACGTGTCGGCGAAAGATAAAGGAACCGGCAAGGAGCAGAAGATACGTATCGAGGCTTCTTCGGGACTTACCGAGCAAGAGATCCAGCGGATGCGTGATGAGGCCAAGGCTAATGAGGCCAAGGATAAAGAGGAGCGCGAAAAGATCGATAAGATCAATGCTGCGGACAGTATGATTTTCTCGACCGAGAAACAACTCAAAGAGTATGGAGATAAGATTCCGGCTGATAAACGTTCGGCAATCGAATCTGCGCTCGGAGAACTCAAAGAGGCTCATAAGTCTCAGAACGTATCAGCGATCGATGCGGCTACCACTAAGTTGAATGCTGCATGGCAGGCTGCATCGCAGGAGATCTATGCAGCACAGAATGCTCAGGCAGGTAATGCCGGAGCCGGTGCAGCAGGGGCAGGCGCTCAGGGTCAAGGTAATGCTCAGAATGGAGACAATGTAACCGATGTTGATTTTGAGGAAGTGAAATAGCGTTGGATATTCATTGTGTAGTGCAAGCGGAGTCCTTTCGGGGACTCCGCTTTTTTTGTATGTGGTTGGCAGTTGTGTTGTGATTGGATGATAATTTTATATTTTAGGGTATGTATAAATAGTGATATGGAAGTCAGAAAATATAAGTCTGCAGACATAAAAGAGATTCTCCAATTGTTTTATGATACAGTCCATTCGGTCAATGTGAAAGACTATACGCAGGAACAAGTGGATGTGTGGGCGACCGGAGATGAAAATGTAGAGGAGTGGGATCAATCATTGCTTTCCCACCACTCTTATGTGGCGGTGGAAAATGGGTTAATTGTCGGATTTGGGGATATCGATGAAACGGGATATCTGGATCGGTTGTTTGTCCATAAAGATTATCAAAAGAAAGGTATAGCTACAGCCCTGTGTAATAAACTGGAGAGTCTAATAGATTGGGATTGCGTGACTGTGGAGGCTTCCATTACGGCAAAGTCTTTTTTTGAAAAAAGGAACTATGTAGTGGTCCAGGAGCAGCAAGTGGAAAGGAATGGAATTTTGTTGAAGAACTATATTATGCAAAAAGGATTGTAATCTATGGTTCTTGAGGAGCGGTTGGCTGTGCGTGAAATGTGAATTGTACCGGATGAGTCTGCATTTAACAGGAAGTGGTGCGCCCCTTGTTTTGATTGATGGTTGCATCGACAGTACGATTGAATACAAATCTTTGCTCAAGAATCACAGAATAAGCCTATTGTGGATAACTTCTGGCAATCCTAATAGCTGAGATCTCGGTTTTTATCCATGAAAACGTTATTTTTACCGCAAAAAAGCGATGAAGGGTATTTCACATGCGGCTCTTTCCCAAGGCAAGAATCCTGGGCGTAATGCAGGAACACCGGCTTCCGGTGTGCCTACATCTGTCGCATCACGGCGTCCGTTGTCGGATTGGTTGCCTACTTCTGTACGGGAAATCAAGGCGCTCGGGTGGGAATGGGTCGATGTGATTCTTTTTACTGGGGACGCGTATGTCGACCATCCTTCGTTTGGGCCTGCGGTAATTGGACGCCTTTTACAGGCTGAAGGATATCGTGTGGCGATTGTTCCACAGCCCAATTGGCGCGACGATCTGCGCGATTTTACCAAATTGGGCCGTCCGAGGCTCTTTTTTGGGGTCTCGGCGGGTAATATGGATTCGATGGTCAACCATTATACGGCCAATCTGCGTCTGCGCAGCGACGATGCCTATACGGCCGGAGGCGTTGCAGGATTTCGCCCCGACTATGCGGTGACAACCTATACGCGCATTCTCAAACGTCTTTATCCCGATGTGCCGGTCATTATCGGAGGAATCGAAGCATCACTACGTCGGTTCACCCATTACGATTACTGGAGTGATTCGTTGAAGCCGTCGGTATTGGTCGACAGTGGAGCTGATCTGTTGATCTACGGGATGGGGGATAAGGTGATCGGCGAAGTGGCGCGGGCCTTGCACAACGGATTTAATGCCAAATTGCTCCGGAAATTACGCCAGGTGGCCTTCATTGCCGATACGGCCTATGTCGAGCGGATGGGCGATGAGGTCATCCGGTTACACAGCTATGAACAGTGTTTGCAAGAGCCCAAGGCGTTCGGTGAGAATTTCGTGAAAATCGAAACGGAATCCAATAAGATGGAACAACGCCCGTTGGCAGAACCGGTTGGGGAGCGATGGGTGGTGGTCAATGCGCCGCATGCGACGTTGACGGAAGCAGAATTGGATCGCAGTTTCGATCTTCCGTATACCCGTTTGCCGCATCCGCGGTATGAGGGAAAAGGCCCGATCCCGGCGTATGAGATGATCAAGTTTTCGGTCAATTTGCATCGGGGGTGTTTTGGCGGTTGCAGTTTTTGTACGATTTCGGCCCATCAGGGTAAATTCATTTCGAGCCGTTCCGAATCTTCGATCTTGCGGGAGGTTGAGGCTCTGACACATTTACCGGGATTCAAGGGTTATCTTTCCGATCTGGGAGGGCCGTCGGCCAATATGTATCGGATGCATGGCCGTAATCAGGCTGCCTGTGCCCGGTGTACCCGAGCTTCGTGTGCTTTTCCGAAATTATGCCCCAATCTCGACAATAGTCATGCGGCGCTTTTGTCGTTGTACCGTAAGGTTACGGCAATGCCTGGTATTAAAAAGGCCTTTATCGGTAGCGGGATCCGATACGATCTGTTTGATTCTCAAGATTATTTGCGAGAGGTGGTTTTGCGGCATGTAAGCGGTCGGCTCAAGGTGGCGCCCGAACATACAGAGGACCATGTGTTGCAACTGATGCGCAAGCCTCCGTTCGAGATGTTCCGGCGCCTCAATGCCGATTTTTGTCAGATTTGTCAACAGGAGGGGTTGCGTTATCAGCTGATACCCTATTTTATCTCGAGTCACCCGGGCTGTACGGAGCGGGACATGGAGGCGCTTTCGCGGGAAACGACCCAGCTCGATTTTCATCTTGAACAGGTACAGGATTTCACCCCAACGCCTATGACTCTTTCGTCGGTGATGTTCTATACCGGCATCGATCCCTATACGGGGGAGAAAGTGTACGTGGCCCGGACACAGGAGGAGAAACGACGGCAGAAGAGTTATTTTTTCTCGCGTCCATCCATCTCAAAACGGTTTTCCAATATGCCTGGGCGAGGTGTGTCAACTCGTTTTTCTCGTGGAACGCAGCGGTCCGGTACGTCCGATACTGTGCATGGAGCGGGAAAGACAGGTCATGTGTCTGGTAAACCGTTACGAGATTTTAGTAATGACAGACCGGGTAAATCGCATCGCCGTAAATAGATAGAGTGTTCTGCATGATAGCTTTACAGCATCTTGCCAACGATATTTTGTAAGGGGAATTAAAAAAAAATCGAGACAGGATACATAATTAAATTATTTGTCGTATTTTTGCCTCGAAGAAAAATTCTTACAAAGCAATGAGCCTGTATTCGCCGTTTTACTTCTTTTATTATTATTTCTACTTTTTCAAAAGAAGTGGACTGGGCTCTCTTTGTGCATAACTGAATCTGATTTACCAACACGATACAACCCGGTCCTCATTACGAGACCGGGTTTTTTGATATAACAATACAATGAACAAACCGACAACACATAATCTGCCGAATGTAGCCATCCAAGGTTATGAAGGCTCTTTCCACCAGATTGCGGCTTATAATTATTTGGGGAATGATATTCATATCGTACCCTGTGCTACATTCCGCGAAGTGGCCCGCCAAGTCGAAACCGGAGAGGCCGATTATGGTCTGATGGCCATAGAGAACTCTATCGCAGGGAGTATTCTGCCCAATTACAGTATCCTCCAGAACCATAATTTGCAGGTCACCGGTGAAATTTATCTTCGGATTCGGCAGAATCTGATGGTCCTGCCCGGTACGAAGCTCGAAGACATTAAGGAGGTACACTCTCATCCCATGGCCTTGTTGCAATGTGTCGATTATCTCGATACACATAATTGGAAGCTGGTCGAAACTGAAGATACCGCGCTCAGTGCCCGGCATGTGGCCGAACGGCAACTCAAAAATACGGCGGCCATAGCGGGGACTCTGGCAGCCGAGCTGTTCGGTCTTGAGATTGTTGCCTACGACATCAATACGATTAAGCATAATTACACGCGTTTTCTTGTTATAGAGCATGCCAGTCGGCCGATTCCCGATGATGCGACAAAAGCGTCGCTCTATTTCAAGACCAACCATACGCAGGGCTCCTTGATGCGTGTTCTGAAAGAGCTCGAAGATTCGACAATCAACCTGACCAAACTGCAATCGTATCCGATTCCGAGCGAACCATGGCACTATCTGTTTCATGTCGATATGGAATTTACCAGCCTGGACGATTACAATCGGACGATCGAAAATATGAAACGTGCCTCGGAGGAGTTGCATGTTTACGGAGTATACAAAAAAGGAATCAACATTTAAGTCATGAATGCACCCATACAGATGGAGGTAGCCGATCGTCTCGGTCACATCAAGGAATACTATTTCTCCAAAAAGTTGCGTGAAATTGACGAGCTGCGAGCAGCAGGTCGTCCGATCATAAGTCTTGGCGTGGGAGGGCCCGATCAGCCGCCACACCCGTCGGTTATCGAGCGTCTTGCACGCGAAGCCGCCCGGCCCGATACCCACTCTTACCAGCCTTATAAAGGTACGGCTTTGCTGCGCCAGGCATTCTCGACCTGGTATGCCTCACGTTATGGCGTGGAACTTGACCCCGGAAGTGAAATCTTGCCGTTGATAGGGTCCAAAGAGGGATTAATGCACATCTGCATGACCTATATTAATCCGGGAGATCGGGTGTTGATCCCGAATCCGGGGTACCCGACCTACCGCTCGGCCGCAACCATAGCCGGAGCCCTATGTGTCGAATACAAACTCACAGAGGCAAATGGATGGATGCCCGATTTTGATGCTCTGGAACAGAGTGACCTGGGCGGTATCAAGCTGATGCTGGTCAACTACCCTCAGATGCCTACCGGGGCACGGCCGACGCGTGAACTTTTTGCTCGTCTGGTCGATTTTGCCCGCCGTCATCATATTTTGCTCGTGCATGACAATCCGTACAGTTTCATCCGTAACGACGAACCGATGAGTCTGCTCGCGACCCCGGGTGCAAAGGATGTGGCTATTGAACTCAATTCATTGAGCAAGAGTCATAATATGGCCGGATGGCGTCTGGGTATGATCGGTGCGGCCCGCGAGCGGATCGACCAGATCCTTCGCTTCAAAAGTAACATGGATTCGGGTATGTTTTATCCGATGCAGGCGGCGGCGGCAGAAGCGCTCGCATTGGGAGATGACTGGTATCGTTCGCTCAACGACCTTTATTACAGCCGTGAAGCGAAAGGTGCCGAGTTGCTTGACACGTTGGGGTGTACCTACCAGCCCCACCAATCCGGTCTTTTCATTTGGGCCAGGATTCCGGAAGGTGCCGGAGATTGCTATGCCTACGCAGACCGCATTCTTGACCAATGCAATGTATTCGTAACACCCGGCGGAATCTTCGGATCAGAAGGTAACAATTATATCCGAATCAGCCTCTGCTCTCCGGTAGAGACGCTGGATCGGGCTATCGCACAAATCAAACAAGGAATGAAATGAAAGCAGCCATTGTCGGAATAGGCCTGATCGGCGGTTCATTCGCACTGGCCTTAAAAAAATATGGTATCTGCGACGAAATTATCGGCGTGGACAAATCGGAACACAACCGTAATACCGCCCTCGAGCGCGGACTTGTCGATCGTGTGGCGCCACTTGAAGAAGCGATTGCTGGGGCTGATCTGGTCGTTTTGGCCACACCCGTGGATACGATTCCTCTCTTGGCCCTCAAGGTTTTGAACAAGGTCACCAACCAGGTAGTCATGGATATGGGTTCTACCAAAGCGGAACTTTGCGAGGTGATCCGGTTACACCCGAGCCGAGGCCAGTTTGTCGCCACGCACCCGATGTGGGGAACCGAGTACAGTGGCCCGGAAGCTGCCGTAAAAGATGCGTTTACCGGTCGCACGGTTGTGATCTGCGATCATGAACAGAGTAACCCTGAGGCACTCAGGCTGGTCGAAGATATTTATAAAAAGATCGGCATGCCGATCAAATACATGACTTCGGAAGAGCAGGACCTGCATGCCGCTTACGTGAGTCACATCTCCCATATCACCTCATTTGCCCTGGCCCTGACGGTACTCGAAAAAGAGCGTGAAGAGGAACATATTTTCGATCTGGCAGCCGCTGGTTTCGAGAGTACGGTCCGTCTGGCGAAAAGTTCGCCTCGCACGTGGGTTCCTATTCTTTTGCAGAACAAATATAACGTACTTGATGTGTTGCGCGAACACATTCATCAGCTTCAGATATTCCGCCGCATGCTCGAGAAAGACGATACCAAAGGATTGATCGCTGCGATGGAAAAAGCGAATACGATCAAACGGATATTAAAATAAAAACATGATACGATGAATACGACATTCGATTTGAAAGCCAAACGCCCTCTTATCATTTCCGGGCCGTGCAGTGCTGAAACCGAGGAGCAAACCCTCGAAACATGCCGTCAACTGGCAGCCACGGGACTCGTGGATGTCCTCCGGGCAGGTATATGGAAACCCCGTACGAAACCCGGGTCGTTCGAAGGAGTTGGACTCAAGGGGTTGGCATGGCTTGCTGCTGCGAAAGCGGAAACAGGTTTGCCTACTGCGGTAGAGGTCGCAACGACAAAACATGTCGAGGCAGCGCTCGAATTCGGCGTCGACATTTTGTGGATCGGAGCCCGTACGACAGTAAGCCCGTTCAGTGTGCAGGAGATTGCCGACGCATTGAAAGGCACCGATACGACCGTGTTGGTGAAAAACCCGATGAATCCCGATCTTGACCTGTGGGCAGGAGCCGTTGTCCGGCTCCAAAATGCCGGGCTTAAAAATGTGGGCCTCATACATCGGGGATTTTCATACTTTGGTCACAGCCAGTACCGCAACAGTCCGATGTGGCATCTGGTGATCGAGATGCGGAGCCGTTTCCCTGAGTTGACGATGATCTGTGATCCGTCTCATATTTGCGGCAATCGGACCTACCTGCATGAAGTGGCTCAAACAGCAGCAGATCTGCGTTTTGATGGGTTGATCGTCGAAAGCCATATATGTCCGGACAAAGCGTGGAGTGACGCGGCGCAGCAACTGGTTCCGGACGATCTGGCCAAACTCATCCGCAGTATAAACTGGCGGCAAGATACTACGAACAATCCGGAATTTGTCAATGCGCTCAATAACCTGCGCCAGGAGATCGACCAGATCGACTCGGAACTATTCGATTTGCTCAGTCGCCGTATGCGGGTAGCCGAAAAGATCGGAGAGATCAAACGGGACAATAATGTCGCAATTCTGCAGGGTGGCCGTTGGAATAGTATTGTGGATAAGGTCGTGGCACAGGCCAAAGCGTTAAATTTGAGCGAAGACTTCTTGAAAACGGTTCTTGAAGCGATTCATATCGAGAGTATCAATCGCCAAAACAGCATCATGAACCGATAAGCATTTTTCTTATCTCATTCTCAGTGGCCTGTGTCTCAAGATACAGGCCACTTGTTGCGTTTCAGAGTATTGGTTGTCCTATTCGCAGTGGGGTGCCGTTTCATTTGTAATTGTCAAAAAGCGTTAATCTGACGGTGGCGCTTAGCCCATACCAGACCACGACAAATTTCACTTTTAGAAGTTCACTGTTCATACTTTCTTATCTCCTGCCCGATTAAATCCTGATTCAGGCATTTTTATTATCTTCATTTTTCAAGTAGTTTATAAGTCTATATAAGAATCTATGCGCCTTCCCACGATCAACCAATATATCGATTCGATCACGCATCCCCATGGATTGTTTCGTACGTTACGAGATTTCGAGGTGGCGCAGGATCCTTACGGAGATGTTTCTATCCAGTCAGGCAATTATGCCGTTGTGTTCCGCCTGTCGATGCACGGGAACGAGTACGCGCTCAAGTGCTATTTGCGGCCGAATCTTCGGTTACGTGCGATATATGATTATCTAGCTACGTTGCAGGTCCCATACCTGCTCAATGCGAGCTATTTGCCTGATGAGATCTATGTGTATGACGATTATGATCGAGGATATTATCATGACGCCGTATTGATGCCGTGGGCAGGAGACTCCACTCTCGACAGCGAAATTCGCCGTGCAGCGCTTTCCGGAAATAAGGATCGGCTGATTGCCATGGCTGAAGCATTTGACCGTTTGGCTCTTGATTTGCTCGGACAGCCCTGGGCGCACGGTGACCTCAAACCGGACAATATCGTGATAACCTCCGAGGGTCAATTGACATTGCTCGACTATGACTCATTCTTCATACCGCAATTGGGAGGAGAGTCAGCCGTTCAACTCGGTACACCCTCGTTTCAACATCCGGCACGCGACCATACGATGTATGATAAGCGGATCGATGATTACTCGATCGCTTTACTGTCAGTCAGTCTTCATGCTTTAGCCGAAGAGCCGTCGTGGTATGCAGACTATACTCGTGATGATCTGCTGATTCTTGATCCTGCGGAAATATTAGCAGGTACCAGTAGTCTCTATAATCAACTGCTTCAACGTTGGTCTGTGCCGGATCATTCCGTATTGCTTGCCCTCTCTCGTATCCTTCAGTCTCCATCGCCTGTACTTCCTGATCTTCCGAATTTGCTAAAGACACTGACTCGTCAAGAGCCTACGGTTGTTCCTCCTCATACCTCAATTCTTCATCCGTATATTCATCAGGGTTATTATGGCTACGAGGACGAGCAACATCGATCGGTTCTGGTTCCTGTCTATGATCAAGCCTATGAGTTCACGGAAGGGGTAGCCGCCGTATGTCTGTCCGGGCGCTGGATGTTTATTGATTTGCGAGGAGATGTCATGGTGGATTGTGGTCAGTACGACAACATACGCCCTTTCAGTGAAGGGTTGGCCGCAGTTTGTAGTGAGGGCCGTTGGGGTTTTATCGATCGGACCGGAGTTTTGGTCATTCCGTTTCAATTCGAACAGGTTCTCAGTTTTCATGAAGGAGCGGCACCTGTTTGTGAACAAGGAAAATATGGTTTTATTGATACCCAAGGCA
>CASDSC010000007.1 GCA_949283215.1 uncultured Alistipes sp.
ACGATTTATATTGATACGGAGAAAGATGGTGTGCCGGTCGAGGTGGCTATGCAGTACAACACGAGCTTTTCGGAAAACGTCCATTCTTATGTCAACAACATCAATACGATCGAGGGTGGTACCCACCTTACTGGGTTCCGCCGTGCATTGACCCGTACACTGAAAAAGTATGCCGAGGATTCGGGGATGTTGGCAAAATTGAAATTCGAAATCAATGGCGATGATTTTCGCGAAGGATTGACGGCGATCGTTTCGGTGAAAGTCGCTGAACCGCAATTCGAGGGGCAAACTAAAACGAAACTCGGAAACAGTGAGGTGGCTGGAGCTGTCGATCAAGCTATTGCACAAGCCTTGACACATTATCTTGAGGAAAATCCGAAAGATGCACGTCAGATTGTCAATAAGGTCATTTTGGCTGCAACAGCCCGCCATGCCGCACGTAAAGCCCGTGAGTTGGTACAGCGTAAAACCGTTTTGTCCGGCTCAGGTTTGCCTGGTAAATTGGCTGATTGCTCGTCGCGCGACAGAGAACATACCGAGATATTCTTCGTCGAGGGTGATTCGGCAGGTGGAACTGCAAAACAAGGTCGTGATCGTACATTCCAGGCCATTATGCCGTTGCGCGGTAAGATCCTCAATGTCGAGAAGGCCATGGAGCATCGGATTTTCGAGAACGAGGAGATCAAGAATATTTTCACCGCATTGGGCGTAACCATCGGAACCGAAGAGGACAGCAAGGCGCTCAATCTCGAAAAACTCCGTTACAACAAGATTATTATTATGACCGATGCCGATGTCGACGGTAGCCATATTGCTACACTGATGTTGACCTTCTTCTTCCGGTATATGAATAACCTGTTGCGTAATGGCCACGTTTACATTGCCACTCCACCTCTGTATCTGGTGAAGAAAGGGAAAAATCAGCGATACTGCTGGACCGAGGAGGAACGCGAGGCTGCTGTGGCCGAATACGGAAGCAAAGGAATCCATATTCAGCGATACAAAGGTTTGGGAGAAATGAATGCCGAACAATTGTGGGAAACCACCATGAGCCCGAGTTCACGTATCCTTCGTCAGGTTACCATTGAGAGCGCGGCTGAAGCTGACCGTATTTTCTCGATGTTGATGGGCGATGAAGTGCCGCCTCGTCGTGAATTCATTGAACGTCACGCCAAGTATGCAAAAATCGACGCTTAGGGTGATCCTATAATTTAGAAATAATGGGAGGTTCTAATCGAAACCTCCCATTATTTTTGACCGGTCGATTCGGTAGCTAAATCAGAAACGCCAGCCCGCTGCAATTTGAAGCGATCCGTTGGTAATGTGGCCCGTCTGATTCTCTATGGGCGTCAACCCGATTTGGTAGCGCCCTTCGAGAATAAGCCCGAAGTCGAAATCATAGGCCAAGCCGCTTACAAATCGTACATCGTATCGGTTAATCGCATTTTTGAGCCTACGATCTGTGTCGTTAATAATCTCCTTGCTGAGTATCAGATAACCGAATTGGGCTCCGAGTTGCAGGTTGAGTCCACGTATCAGATAAAATTTCCCAACTACTGGCATACAGATGTAACCCAAGCGGATTTTGAGTGCCTGATCGTTTAATTCGGCACGAGTTTCAGGAGCGACTTTAAAGCCGTTCATTGCGTATAACAAATCTGTTTCGAGGCCGATCTTGCGATGTATCATTCGGTCGATAAAGGCTCCCGCTACAACCCCAGGCATACATTGTGCCCCTTCGACACCATTTACGGTCGAAAAAGCTGTACCTATTTTGGGCCCGAATCCCCAGGTTTGGGCTCGTACCCCGAGAACCGATGTCATGAAGAAAAGAAGCAAAATGAGAGATTTGTGCAACATATCGTTTTATTTGATGTCGGTCGAAATGAAAGACCTGTGTTGTTTCGCTGTTTCTTCAAAAAAAGTGCCATGTGGAGGTACGCATGGCTGATCACGCAGGATTTTGTCCTATCAGTAATGCGGCATTTACGAATGCAATCCGTATATTTGTTGAGCAGTATATGTGCTGAGAATACGAAAGTCGAACCAAACGCGTGTGTCGAATCTAAATTGAAATGTGATAAGCCATGGATGTCTCGGTAATTATGGTGAGTTACAATACGCGGGATATGTTGCGCGAGGCGTTGCATTCGCTCGTTGAGCATGCGACCGGGGTTGAATACGAAGTGATTGTCGTGGACAATGCGTCGGAGGATGGCTCGGTGGAGATGCTGCGTACGGAGTTTCCTGATGTGAAGGTGATGCAAAGCGGAGGCAATCTCGGGTTCGGCCGTGCCAATAATCTCGGATTCGAGGTAGCACGCGGAAAGTATCTGTTTTTGTTGAATACGGATACCCTACTGCTTGGTAATGCTGTGGCCCTGTTGCGGGATCATCTTGACAACCATCCGGAAGTGGGGGCTTGTGGCGGTAATCTGTGCCGAAAAAACGGTGCCCCGGCCTTCTCGTATGGTCGCTTGCCACATCGGAAAGATATTCTTTACCAGTTCGTACCTGCTTTTCTGGGACGTAGCGGAGCGAAAAAAAATTACAGCCGGAACGATACCCCAAAACCGGTGGGATATGTCTCCGGGGCCGATATGATGGTACGAACTGAGGTGATTCAGCGTGTTGGCGGCTTTGATCCCGACTTCTTCATGTATTGTGAGGAGGTCGAGCTTGCCTGTCGAATCCACCGTGCCGGATGGCGGATCGATGTCGTCCCTCAGGCTCGGATCGTGCATTTCGGTGGCGGTGGACAACCGTCCGATATGGCTCTGCGTCGCAGACAGGTGAGTCTTTATATTCTCTACCGTAAATTGTTTGGAAAGACATATGTCGGGTTGTTTCATACGGCAACCCAGATTCGGTGTGCATTGCGGTGGCTGGTCGGTACTTTGACAGGTCGCCGATCGCAAATGTATCGTTTCAGCAAGCAGTTCAATATCAATCGGGATGCGTTCCGAAAATACCGTAATCAGCTATGTACGACCCGTTGACCAAAGAAGAACTGCGCATCATCCGAGATACCGTGGCGCAAGGTAAAACCGAGACGGACAAGCCGCGCAAAGGCGCAAAATGGCGTGCTTTCTTATGGATTGCTCTGATGTTCGTGTTGTTTGTTGTAGGGGCATATTTTATTGTCTTTATCGGGACCAAAGGAATGTAAGCCATGACACGCAGAGAGTTGATTGAGCGATTGAAAACAGCATGTGGCGGATTGTACGGTCCCGGCGAGTCACGGAATATTGCGACTATCGTCGCGGAGGAGTTGTTTGGGGTGGAGTATCCCGATTTGTTGCGCAATCCCGAAGGACAGGTCGGAATCGTCGCGGAGGAGTTGGATCGCATAGCAAATGAATTGGCTGCAGGACGCCCCGTACAGTACGTGATCGGGCATTGGGAGTTTGACGGGTTGGATTTTTCAGTGAACGAAAATGTGTTGATTCCTCGGCCGGAGACCGAAGAGCTTGTGCGATGGGTGCGGGATGAATGGAAGGTGCGATCGCATGAGGCCGATCTGCTCGATATTGGGACAGGAAGCGGATGTATTGCCGTGGCGCTGGCTCACAATCCTGGTTGGAAATCGGTGACGGCCGTCGATATTTCGGCCCGTGCGTTGGATGTAGCCAAAGCCAATGCGCAGCGAAATCAGGTAAGGATTGAAACGATACAATGCGATGTGCTGCAAGAAGAAATCCCAGGAAGGTACGATGTGATTGTGTCGAACCCCCCGTATGTCAGACTTTCGGAGCGTGCCCAGATGCAGGCCAATGTGCTCGATTATGAACCTCCGGTGGCCCTTTTTGTCGACGATGACGATCCGCTGTTGTTTTATCGGACGATCGCCCGGCAAGGTCAACGTATATTGCGGGAGGGGGGCATGATCTATTTCGAAATTAACGAAGCATTGGCGCCGGATATGCGCACCATGCTCGAATGGGAGCGTTATGCCGATATCGAAATGCGACGTGATATATACGATAAACCAAGAATGATGCGATGCCGCAAGAGGTGAAAAAAACAAAAACGCCCGAACAGGCTCTTGCTGCCTTGATGGCTCAATGTGCCAAGGCGGAACGTTCGACCGACGATGCCCGACGTCTTTTACGACGGTGGGGAATCGACCCAAAGGAACAGGACCGAATTGTCGATGCACTTGTCGCACAGCGTTTTATCGATGATAAACGGTATACGGAGGCGTTTGTGCGTGACAAGATGCGTTTCAGTAATTGGGGCGTGTATAAGATCCGTAGCGCGCTGGCTATGAAACGAATCGATCCGGAGATTGTGGCTGAAGCACTCGCAATGTGTGATGAAATGCAGTCGGGTGGTCGTCTTGAGAAGGCATTGCGCGTCAAAGTAAAGCAGCTGAAGGCGAAAAACGAATATGATCGCAAGGTGAAATTGATGCGGTATGGGTTGTCGCTGGGGTTCGGAATGGATGAAGTGACCGAGGCGGTCGAAAATATACTTGTGGAATGGAAAAATCAGGACGAAGAATGAATGGATGGCAGAAGTGGGGTATTGTCATGGGGGTGTGGACGATCGTTTCC
>CASDSC010000008.1 GCA_949283215.1 uncultured Alistipes sp.
CAGACCCGCAAAATCGTGCGGTACATACATGGCATATTGCCATGGCGTTCCTTCATAGTAATAACGATTGGTGTTTGATCTATCTATAAATGTTGGAGAGAAATTATCAGCCCATTCCCCTTGTTCTGTTTTGGCCCAGAAAAATCCTGTTTCGGGATTGAAAAGGTTATAACAATTCATTGAACGACGGGCAAAGGCTTCTGCTTCCTCTTTGTAGCCCATTTGGGCGGCAACCCGTGACATGCAGTAGTCGTTGTAGGCATATTCCAAAGTGTGTGATACACACGAAACTCGATGTTCAGGAATGTATCCGTTCTTTATGTATGATTCGTGTTTCCCTGCCATGACACTTTTATTGTTGTCCCAGAGTTCGTCAGCAGGTACGGTGGCATTCTTTTTAACTGCCAAATATGCTTTGTGGTAGTCAAAACCTTTAATCCCTTTGGCCATTGCTTCGGCTATTATCACATCTGTATTTGTCCCGCCTTGTTGACGTCCAATGCCTCCTACGACCCACGCATCCGGCATCCAGCCTGTATGATCGTAGGTGTCTATCAGTGAGCGGATCATATCTACATAGTGAGAAGGATAGACGATGGAAAGAAATGGGAAAACGGTGCGAAAAGTGTCCCAAATACAATAATAATCCCAGAAATGAGGCTCGGAATTTTCCCATTGAGGATTTTCTCCTGTGATATTGGTTGGCATCACAAGAGTGCGATAGAGTGAGGTGTAAAAAAGTGTTCGTTGTTCGGTAGTACCTCCTTCGATCTTGATGCGGTCGAGGTATTTTAACCATACGCTTCTGTTTTGATCGAGAGCCTGTTGGAAATTTATATGATCTGAGTTCAGCAGGTGTTCACGCGCTTTGCCAATCGACAGGGGTGAAACGGCGACTTTGATCGTTACTGTTTGGGGTTGAGTCTCTGAAAATGACATGTAAAACCCACAATTATTGCCTGTAATCACACGCATATTGGCTATTGTGCTGTCTCCTTTGAAGGCTCCAAAAGAAGTACATGGGATATCGGTCTTTGCGCTAAAATACAAAGTGTAAGGTTTCATATGTCCCCATCCGCCCTGGAAAACACACTGCCCTTCGATTAATCCTTCCTCGTTCAGTCTGCCATAGGCAATTATGCAATGACCATCGTGAGGATTGTTGCGAAACCGATCTATGACACTGGTCATGTCGAGCAAGATGTGTTTGGTGACATTAGGTGCGAACGTAAAACGCATATATCCCACCTTTTCAGTGGATGTCAGCTCGGCTTTTACTCCTTCTGCTGTGAGATTTGCTGAATAATATCCTAATTCGGCTGTTTCATTTGCAAGCTCTGAGAGACGCTTTGAGGGATCAAGGGTCTTTGATTGAGGATAAACGCAAAAATTCCCATATCGTCCGCCGCCACCGGTTCCACTCACTCCGGTAACCGTGAATCCTGTTATGGGCATACCTATTCTGTAACCTGATGTTATGTGAGGCTTCTTCATAAGAGGGTTCATTCGCACCATGCTGAACGGTTGGCAAGGGCCTATCATCACATTGCCTCCGCCATTAACGCCGATTACAGGATTAACGAGCGACACAATGTCCGAATCGGGATTCGATAGGGCTACAGAGGAACATAACAATAATCCTGTCAAAAGGATATAGTTGCGTTTCATATTGATTTTACTTGTTTTTTCTGTGGTAATTAAAATTTTGAATGTCTAGCGTATCAGTAAATGTATCCCCATCGATCACCAGCAAATTACCTTTACGACTTAATAGTAGTTTATTAGATACTTTATTTTGATATGGTTGATGCAATACACAGAATTCGGCACTTTTACCTTTACGGCGGAAGACGGTCATCGGTTTCCGTTCAGGAATTTTTGCCGTGTAATTCGTGTCGTCCCAACCTTTTATTGAAACAAAATATGGAGTTTCTGCTGCAAAGACTTCGGTATTGGTGTTGGAGTCGGTGAGCAGGGTGGCAACAATACCGATATGATCAGTATCAATCATGTCAACAACAACATTATTATTTTGGGCTTGAGATCGACGCACATTGCTGAACCATATATTGTTGGGTCGGGTTGCCTGTTTGTCTATCTTTTCCATTTTGTATTCATCGTTAAGCTGCATATAATCATGCCATGACCCAACTCCTAGATAAGATGCTTTGCCCACCGAATGTAACGCATAGTCGTAGTTGTGTTCTTGGTCAGAAGAGAGAGTAAAGATGTCGATAACATACTCTTTGGTGACACCAATCGTTCGATTTTGGTGAACCCCTTTGTATACTTCTCCTGAGGCAGAGACGAGTTGCATACCTTCTTGACGCGTTATGTCTGAGAATTTTACGTTAAAGACTGTCGGTTGAGCAAAATCAACACTTACTGTATTGTGGCCTATTATACGAGGGGAAAGAGGTGTCGCATTTCTGTTCCCATTTGAAGCTTTGGGGGCAAGATAATCCCAACGAACAAACCAATCTTTATATATATTTTTGCCATAAGCATTTATGGTAAGGTTGAAATGGTCGTTCTGGTTGTGTGTTTTTAATGGTTTTCCGCTTCGCATGTGTGCGGTTATGGCATCACTATTCCAATAACTTGGCCCCTCGACCGATCGTATTATAGCATTACCCATTTCGGGAAATATTTTGCTTTCGATCTGTGGTGCCTTGGCATTTGTTGTCTCTGTGCCGTGGGTGAAAACTGTGTATCCCCAGAAAGTAAAACATCTGTTGTCGTGCGCGGGATTTTGTGCTATTGCCCATGCAAATTTAGGGTCTTTATAACGTGCGTTAAATATTGCCATTTTGTCGCATGACCGATGCGGACCTCTTTTACCATAAAATATATCGATGCCTCCATAGAACACCTTGTCTTCATTAACAAGAACATAATCTCCAAAATCACCATTGCCCACAGCCATCCCATTTGCGTTTGCAATGTCGAAATAGGAGTCGGCCAATCTCTTCAGTGATGCACCGTTTGGTGCGACATAGGCATAAAGGTCTTCCATTGAATTGTTTCGTGACGCTTCTGCAAGAATCAGCAGACAACAGTCAATATAGTTGGTTGTGTAGTTTATAGGTTCGGGATTAAATCTTCCTTCGTCACGAAATTCAGCCAATTTAGCTTTGAATCCGCATGCCCCGTCGATAGCCTCCGCGATGGCAGTTTTGTCTCCACGCATGTATCCGGCCATGCCGAGAACTGTCGTGACCCAAAATCCTGTATTATTGACAGTTTTTCTGCCCCGCAGATAGCGATATCCGTGGGCTATTATTTCGTCCAGACGGTGGTTCATGAGTTCTTTATAGGGTGCGAGCGTGCGGTGGTTCTTTAATAAATCGTAGGCTACTAATAGATTGGATTTGTACATACACCATTCCCA
>CASDSC010000009.1 GCA_949283215.1 uncultured Alistipes sp.
CAAATAAGACCGACCCGTACGACCGTCCGCTGTATCGCCATTTCGTAACCATACTCCATGGATTGATCCGTTGGCGTTGGGTGACCATGACAATTGTCGTTGCATTGTTTGCTGCTGCGCTCGTCGTGATGGGCAAGATGCCGCAGAATTTTTTCCCAAATCTCGATAAACCCTATTTCCGTGCCGATTGTTTCCTCCCGGATGGGTACAATATTCTCGATGTACATAAGAATATGCATGAGATCGAAACCTGGCTCGCCAAACAACCGGCTGTACGCAACGTTTCGGTGACCATGGGCAGTTCCCCGCCACGTTATTATCTGGCCAGCAGTTCGTTTGGACCCAAACCGAACTTCGCGAATATTCTGGTCGAACTCGATTCGAAAGATTCTACCGCTGCGGTTGAGGAACGTTTTAACCGGTATGTGACGGCAAATTATCCCGATGTACTGGTGCGGTCGTCGCTTTTCAAACTTTCGCCTGCCGTCGAGGCCGCTATCGAAATCGGCTTCATCGGACCGAATATCGACACGCTTGTCGCGCTGACCCTGCAGGCACAGGCGATCATGCAGGCAAATCCCCTGGCAACCGCTGTACGTAACAGTTGGGGAAACAAAGTGCCCGTTTGGACTCCGGTATATTCGCAGGAGAAAGGATTACGTACAGGAATCTCGCGTTATGTCATGGCACAGCAGATGACCGTAGCTTCCGGTGGTTATCGGGTGGGGGAATTCCGGGAAGGTGATCGATTCATGCCTATTCTGCTTAAAGATGAAAACCAGTATGACGGCAATTTGAACAGCATGCGTTCACTGCCTCTCTATACGCCCGGAGGAAAGGTAATTCCGCTCGAACAGATTGTCGATGGATTCGATTACGACTATCGTTACAATGTGATCAAGCGGTATAACCGGGAACGGGTGATGATGGCTCAATGTGATCCGATAAGAGGCGCCAATACAAAACAGCTCTTCGGCGAACTGTACGATCGTATTCGTCAGGAAGTCGTGTTGCCGACCGGTTATACCCTCAAGGTCTTCGGCGAAGAACAGTCGCAGGAAGACTCCAACAGTGCCCTCGCAAAGTACATGCCCCTGACATTGGTGTTGATCTTCGTGATTCTGCTCTTCCTGTTCAAAGATTACAAAAAGCCGGTGATTATTTTGCTGATGGTCCCGTTAATCTTTATCGGGGTTGTGTTGGGACTGGTCGTGTCTGGCAAGATGTTCGATTTCTTCGCACTCCTCGGATTGCTCGGACTCGTCGGAATGAATATTAAAAATGCAGTCGTTCTCGTCGATCAGATCGGTGTCGAAATGGCCGCCGGCCGTTCACCTTATGAGGCCGTGGTCGAAGCCACTCGTTCGAGAATCGTCCCGGTAACGATGGCGTCCGGTACCACCATTCTCGGAATGGTTCCCTTACTTTTCGATTCGATGTTCGGAGGTATGGCTGCCACGATTATGGGAGGTTTGTTCGTTGCAACCTTCCTGACGATTTTCGTCCTGCCCGTGACCTATTGTCTCTTTTTCGGTATCCGGTCCCAGAAGAACGTTACGTCCGCAACGACTGATATAAAATAACGGCCTTGAGTATGATTACAATGAAAAATATTCTATGTACGGTAGGCGGTATGGTTTGTCTCGTAGCGTCGGCGGTAGGACAGCGTGCGCTTACCCTCGATGAATACCGGCTGGCTGTGGCCGAACACAGTTACCAACTCAAAATTGCAAAAGAGGGTAGTGTGGCTGCCTATGAAACGCAGCAGTTGCGTCGTACTGATTATCTGCCGCGTCTGGATGCGGTCGGGAATTTTTCTCTCAATTTTCGTGAGCAGCGCACCGCTACCGGAACCTATATTCAGCCCTATTCGTTCTACCTACAACCCGCTATCGTGCAACAGATTTATATGGGGGGTACGATCCGTGGACAAGCTGAACAGGCCGCTTTGGGGTACGATATGGCTCGCGAAGACGAAACCTTGTCTCGGAACGAGGTCGATTATCTGGCGCAGTATGCGTATTGGAATCTGGCTGCTTCCGATGAACTGGTGAAGGCTACCAGACAGTATATCAATATTATTCGTACCCTTCAGAATGTTGTCAAATTCCGTTTCGAGGATGGTTATGTCGGTAAAACCGACCTGCTGATGATCGAGGCACGGCTCAGCGAGGCCTCTTACGGGTTGGTTTCGGCCGAAACCCAATACAAGGTCGCATTGCATAATTTCAATATACTGATGGGGGTGACTCCCGATTCGTCGGTGTTGACGGCGGACATGATCCTGCGAAGAACGGCTATGCCTGTACGTATCTCGACGGAGGAAGCTATGATGCAGCGCCCCGATTACCGGAAAGCGCTCAAGCAGATCGAATACGATGCCTTGGGGATTAAAGTAGCGGCTGGACGATTCAATCCCCAGGTGACGGCTGGTATACAGGGCGGATGGAATACCGTAAATCCAAATCTGCGGGGTGAAACCCGAATCGACGGACTGGCTTATGTGCAGCTTAATGTGCCGATTTTCGCATGGGGACAACGCCGCCATAATGTCGCAGTGAGCCGGGCTACACTTCGGGCAAGTCAATATGGCTTGGATCAGTTGACTGACGATATTCAAAAAGAACTCAGCAATGCTTGGACGAGTATCGAAGAAAGTTTCGAACAGGTAACTTCGTCATTCGACGGACTCAAAATTGCCCAGGAAAATCTTGATCTGAGTACGTTCAGTTATAATGAAGGGGCTGCGACAATCCTTGATGTATTGTCGGCACAACTGTCTTGGTTGCAAATTTATACAAATGCGATTACTGCTTGTTATAATTATCGGTTGGCAATTGCAGAATATCAACGTGCAATAGGCGGAATGCCCTATGAATAATTCGGAAGCGACTGCATGGGAAAGCCGCTGCCGGCCTTTATGCAAAACAGTAAAATTTTACCTTCGGTATGCAGACGATTCCGATGGCGAAAGTGCAGGTACAATGAAAATCAACGAAGGTTGACGGTCGGGGTGAAATATTCAGTGAGGTTAACGCATGCGGTTTAACGAGCGGATCAGTGCTTCATCACGGGCGATGCCTCTGAAAGCAAGGTAGGTTAGAATGATTCCGATGAACGGGAAAACATCGATCAGTGAATAGCGGATCGCATGTTGGGCGATGTCTTGGATACCGGTGTAGGTTCGGTAGATATAGAATAGAACAAAAAGCTGCAGACCGCCGAGCAGAATCATCTCGATAATGCAGAGTCGGATTTGAGCCCAACGCCGTTTGTATAAGAATATGGTGATGAGGGGAATGAGTGTACACAGTATGGCAAGGATGCCCATCCATATGGTTGAAACGATCGGACTACCTTCATGGGTCAGGGAACGTATGCCGAATAGATCGAGTTCAAAGGTTTCGGTCCCGCTGATGAATGTGGCGATCGGAAAACAGTATAACAAAACCATCAGAATCACGAGAAGCGTCAGGTATAGTGTTTGAATTCGTTGTATCATGTCGATTTGTAGTTAACGGTTATGTGATTGGGAGTATTCCCTTTTCTATTTTTCAATAGACTCGTTATTGCTGTTCACTTTCTGATTGACGGATGGGATCGGTCGTGATGTCAGTTGAGTCCGTCGGGATAGTAAGAACAGTGTCTGCCGTGTTCGGTGTCGGTTTTACTCGTGGCTTGCGGCGAGTGGTTGAACGGGTGGTTTTGTTTTTCTTCGTTTCCATAGATTTTTCCGAAGCAGCCGGCTGGGAGAGTGTTTGGGGGACTTCGTCCGGGATTAATTCAGATGAAGTATCTGGAGGTGTTGACAATGTCTGATCTGAGGTGGTCGGTGAGGAGGAAATGTTTATTTCTTCCGTGGGGATCCCGGGGGTGATTCCCTCTTGCAATGTCCCGTTTGTCGATCGTTTGCGGGAACGTGGGCGAGATGAGTCTCGTGAGGGCCGAGAAACCGTAACCGAATCCATCTCTTCGAGAATGGGTTGAGATTCTTGCCCTGTTGTACGGGTATCTTCTGTGGATACTTGTGCTTTGTCTGTATGGGATTTCTTGGATCGACGACGAGAATCGGTGCGGTTTGAACGCTCCGTAGTACCCATTGCTGTGGTAGATGATGTCGTTTCTATTTCGATAGAAGAATTAGCTTCGAACTCTGTGAGGGAAGTCTCAATATTCTTCTGTACTACAATCGGGTGTTCTTGTTGAAACGAGTGTGCATTCATTTCAACTTGTATGTCAGGATTGGTCCCGGAAGCCGTTCCTCTAGGGTGTAGAGCAGAGATGTTTGGCGAGGAAATAGTGTTTGTCTGATCTATGTTAAGGGCCATCACAGAAGCAGATTGATCGTCTTCACGCCGGCGGTTTCGTCCTTTGCGACGACGTGTACGTTTACGGGATGTCGTTTCGTCTACCTCTGAATCGGCAGGAGACAGAACTTGCGTTGCCGTTTGTTCTGATGGTCCTGTCGTGGACCCGATGGTTGTCTGCTTGGAACGACTCGGGCTTTGAACCGAAGATTGCGGATCGCTGGATGTACTCGATATCGAGGTGCGCTGCTGATCGCGAAGATTGTGTCGGTTATTGTCAGAGGACATGGCCGTTCCCAATCCATTGTATGGATCGGTTTTTCTGTTTTCGCTGCGGTCGTTACTGTTTCGCTCGATCAGATCATCGATCAGGTAACGGTTGCGATCGCTTGAGTTGCGATTGATCAATTCACCGAGGAATCCTGCCAGGAACAACATGACTCCCAGCAAAACCGACATAATGGCAATATAAAACAACGGTTGCTCGGTTACGCCTCGAACCGCTATCAGGTGAGCTTGTTTGTATAGTTTCTCGGCAATCAAATAGATCGTCGTACCACCTCCCAATAAAAACATCAGCGTTCCGAGGCTCCCGAAAAAGTACATCGGGTTCTTGCCGAATTTTGAAGTGAACATTACGGTGATCAGGTCGAGATAGCCCTTGATCATCCGGCCCCAACCAAATTTCGATTTGCCGTATTTGCGTGCACGGTGTTGGACCTCCTTCTCGCCAATGCGCGTAAATCCCGCCCATTTGGCCAAAATCGGAATATATCGATGCATCTCGCCGTACACCTCGATACTTTTGATCACCTTTTTACGGTAGGCCTTGAGCCCGCAGTTCATGTCGTGCAGGTGGATACCCGATACCGCACGTGCCGTCGCATTGTATACTTTGCTCGGTATCGTTTTCGTGGGCGGATCGTGGCGTTTCCGCTTCCAGCCAGAAACCATATCGTACCCTTCTTCGGTAATCATCCGGTACAATGCGGGAATCTCTTCCGGAGAGTCTTGCAGATCGGCATCCATCGTGATCACAACTTCTCCTTCGGCCGCTGCAAAACCGCAATAGAGTGCGGCCGATTTGCCATAATTGCGGCGAAACCGGATGCCCCGGATCTGGCGACGGTCGCGGGCCATATGTTCGATGATCGACCAGGATTCGTCTTTGCTGCCGTCATCAATGTAGATTACCTCATAGCTGTAGCGGTATTTAGTCATGACGCGATCGATCCATCGCTGCAATTCGCCCAGCGATTCGGCCTCGTCAAATAACGGAATGACGATCGAAATATCAATGTTCTTCTTCTGATTTGCCATTTTCTTCATGAATGGGAGTTGAGGGCCTGCGAACGAAAATCGAGGCGAACAACCCGATGAATCCCCCGTACAGTATCAAAGAAAAAATGCCGCTGAAAACCATGAATACAGGATTGTTCATCATCGTCCGGGTCATGTCGGCAACCGCGGGATCGATACCGGCAATTTCCAAAGTCCGCGTCATCATTTCTTGAAAGTAGGCGGGAGCAAGATAATTGTGAAACACAAATTGGACCAGCCCGTCGATTATGCCGGCGAAAAACATCAGTGCAAGGATATATGAGACGCTTTGTCCGTAACTTAAGCCTTCGTGACCGCAACGGCGGGCCAGTTGTCCTGGAAAATAGTAGGCTGCACCCGCTATGGCGGCAAAACGAAGTAGAGTGACAATCCAACTACGTTCCGGTTGCAGTGTCGCCAGTGTGTCAATGGTGATCACAACCAACAGGGCTATACCCAGTTTGAAGCCCGAGGTGGCAGCCTCTTTCCAGAATACAGTTTGATAGATGCTTTTTGCCATAAGGTAGAATCGTTGTTTCCCGTAAATCAAAATTAAAAAATCAGTTCGCCGATCCCTTCTCGTATGACAGATGGCTCTTCACCTGAACAGTCAACAACCGTCGTCGGTTCGTTTTTGCCGTATCCGCCGTCTACGACCAGGTCGACCAATTTGCCGTAGCGTTCCTCGATTAGTTCCGGATCGGTCGTATATTCGACAACCTCGTCGTCATCCCGGACCGAGGTGGTAATCAATGGGTGTCCCAAAGCCCGAACGATTTCCACTGGAATCGAGTTGTCTGGTATACGTACCCCTATTGTCCGCCGGTTCCCGAGAAGTTTGTCCGGAATCCGTTTTGACGCTTGCAGGACGAATGTAAACGGCCCGGGAAGATTACGCTTGAGCAGTTTGAAGGTCGGCGTATCGACGCGTGCATAGTCTGCTATATTGCTCAGGTCGCAGCATATGATTGCCATGTCGGTAGCCTTTTTGCCTTTTAGAGCCCGAAGACGTTCCATCGCTTTATGGCTCTGAAGCGAGCAGCCGAAAGCATAGACACTGTCGGTCGGGTAAATGATCACCCCATCGCGGCGCAATATGTCGACAACGCGTGCAACGGCTGTTTCGTTCGGATTCTGTGGGTATATTTTGACTATCATGGCGTGTTATACTCAGTAATGAGCGCTTAAAATTACAACTTTTTTGGTAAGTACACAACTTCATGAGAAATGGGTAGATGAAGCAAAAATTATAACTTTGAGAATAGTTCGGCCGGAAATTTGATTATAACATAGTCGGCCTGTATAAGTTGGTTAAAGAAAACGATAGGATGGTATTGTAGATACGTAGGCCCTGATGATGTTTTAGTGTATTTAATATGATAACAGATATGAAAAGATTTGAAAATAAAGTTGTCCTTGTCACCGGCGGTGCAGGAGGAATTGGTCTGGCTACAGTCGAACGGGTGGCGGCTGAAGGTGCAAAGGTAATGGTAGCTGATTACAATCTGGAAAAGGCCCGTCACGAAGCGGAACGGCTCAATGCGATAGGCGGACAAGTCGAAGCGGTATTTTTTGACGGAGGTTCCGTGGAGAGTGCGGTAGGTATTGTCCAGGCCACGGTGGAACGGTTCGGAACGATCCATGTATTGGTCAATAATGTCGGCGGAAGTGACCTGAAGCGTGATCTCGATATAATGAATCTCGATATCGACTATTTCGATACGATCTTTCACCTCAATCTGCGAAGCCAGATTGTGACGGCACAAAAGGCGTTGCCGGTGATGATCGCACAAGG
>CASDSC010000010.1 GCA_949283215.1 uncultured Alistipes sp.
ATTTATGGTTCATCGTGGCTTTCGTGCTGTTTTATTGGATCTATTATGAGCGGATCATATATACCGAAGAGCAGTATTTGACACAAAAATTCGGGCAGGTATATACAGACTGGGCTGACCGTACGCCTTGTTTTATTCCTCGTATGCACGGATATGTCAAACCATCGCTCCCGTTCAGTTGGAAAAAGGTGTTTAAGAAAGAGAAGAACGGTTTGTTGGCGCTATTTCTGGTTTTTACTGCGTTCGATTTGCTTGGTGTTTGGCTGTTTGACGAACGGCCCGAGATTCCGGTATGGATTGTAACGGCTTTCTCTGTTATTCTCTATTGTGTGTTGAAGTATATCAAGCACCGTACAAATTGGCTCGATGAGGAAGGACGGTAATCTAAACTAATGATAAGAAAAGGCGTGGAGCTCATTATATCCTCCACGCCTTTTTTGTACAGGCTTATTTGTCCCCGAAGTGTTGCCCAAACGGTGTTGTCGGGGCGATCGATTCTGAATGTATGGCTCCGTGTTATGTGCCGGGTGACATTAAATAAAATAGCGGGAATATCTGAAAAGGTATTCCCGCTTTGAATGTTATGGACGCTGGTCTTTAAGCCAGAATCGCCTTGATACTTTTGTATACTTGCTCGCCTGTGAAACCAAATTTCTCGTCGAGAACTTTGGCCGGAGCTGAGTATCCGAAATGGTCGAGACCTTGGACGTGGCCGTCGCAACCTACTAAACCTTGCAGTGTAACAGGCAGACCCGAGGTAAGTCCGAACTTCTTGACTCCAGGGGTCAGTACGCTCTGCTGGTATGCGATGCTTTGGTCGCGGAACAATCCTTCTGAAGGTACTGATACCACGCGGACTTTAACGCCGTCGGCTTTGAGCAATTCAGCGCTGTCAACCAGTGTGGCAACTTCAGAACCGCTGGCCAGCAAAATAATGTCGGGTGTCCCTTCGCAATCCATTACGATATAGGCACCTTTTGCTGCCTGCATTGCCTCTTCCATGCGGTTGCCGCCCATGGTCGGAAGAGTCTTGATGTTTTGGCGAGAGAGGAGTAAGGCGGTAGGACGTTGGTTTTCCATCGCGATTTTCCACGCAGCCACCGTTTCATATGCATCTGCCGGACGGAGGACTACCATTGAACGTTCCCCTTCGTGGTTGCGCAGATGTTCCATCAGGCGGATCTGTGCTTCGTGTTCGATCGGTTGGTGGGTAGGTCCATCTTCACCCACACGGAATGAGTCGTGTGTCCAGATGTATTTGACCGGTTGACGCATCAAAGCAGAGAGGCGTACTGCAGGTTTCATGTAATCCGAGAAAACGAAGAAGGTTCCGCATGCGGGGATTACACCACCATGCAAGGCCATTCCGTTCATGATGCAAGCCATGGTCAGTTCGGCTACACCCACTTGAAGGAATTTCCCGGTAAAGTCTCCTTTGGTAAAAGCTTTGGTCTTTTTGAGGAAGCCATCAGTTTTATCTGAATTGCTCAAATCGGCGGATGCAACGATCATGTTGTCGACGCGTTCTGCCAAGCGGCTCAGTACAGTAGCCGATGCTCCACGGGTAGCTGCGCCGTCGCCCACTTCGATTGTAGTCCAATCAATTTCAGGCAGTTTGCCGGACAAGAACATGTCGAGTTTGGCAGCCAATTCAGGATTTGCAGCCCGCCAGCTTTGTTCCTCAGCAACTTTTACGGCATGTTGAGCTTCGAGTTCAGCCCGACGTTTTGCGTAGAGTTGTTTGCTTTCGTCAAAAATTACGAATGGATCCTCTGGATTACCGCCCAGATGAGCTACGGTAGCTGCAAAATCGCCACCGGCTGCCGATAACGGTTGACCGTGTGTCGATACTTTGTTCTCGAAACTTTCACCCTCTTTGCCGACTGCGCCTTTACCCATCGTGGTATGGCCGACGATCAGGGTTGGTTTTTCCTTTTCAGCATTGGCACGTTGAAGAGCCATACGGATTTCTCCGGCGTCGTTACCGTCGATGCTGATAACATTCCATCCCCAGGCTTCATATTTGGCTACCACATCCTCGGTCATCACTTCGTCGACCTTTGTCGAGAGTTGGATGTTGTTCGAGTCGTAGTACATGATGAAGTTGCTCAATCCCAAGTGCCCGGCAATGCGGCCTACGGCTTGCGAGATCTCTTCCTGTACGGCACCATCCGAAATGTATGCATAGGTCTTATGTGCCATCCATTCACCGAAGCGAGCAACCATGAAACGTTCGGCGATTGCAGCACCCAATGCCATGGCATGACCCTGACCCAGCGGACCCGAGGTGTTTTCAACACCATGGGCGAGGTCTACCTCAGGGTGTCCGGGGGTAATGCTGCCCCATTGACGGAAACCTTTGAGATCTTCCGGTGTATAGTAACCGGCCAGGCAAAGTACCGAATACAACATCGGCGACATATGTCCCGGGTCGAGGAAGAAGCGGTCGCGGTATGGATAGCGCGAATCGTTCGGATCGTAATTAAGGAATTCCGAGAAGAGCACATTGACAAAATCGGCTCCGCCCATAGCGCCACCGGGGTGTCCCGATTTCGCCTTTTCAACCATTGCTGCTGCCAGAATTCGAATATTGTCGGCAGCTTTGCTTGTCATGTCAGCCATTTGAACTCTATTTATGTAAGTGTTTGTTAGAATCTACAGAAGGAACTGGGGGATAAATTCATTTTTCCCGCAGGCTTATATAGACCACAAAATTACAAAATATTAGTCGACTAACCAAACAGCCAATTGGTTTTCGCATTTTCTGTGCGTTGAGATGTCTGTTTTGGATGGATCTCCGGATAAAAAGCATGATCGACCCGTAACGGTCCTTTTGTGTTTTGACGTAATGGGGGTGGTTAACTTTGGTTGTATGGGAATGAAATTGGGAATAGCAAATTGAACTACTGTATCTTGCGGAATCGTGTTGCGACATCGATGCCGATAAGTTCCTTCGAAAGCATCTGGATGGTGTCGTCCGGAACTTTTTTCAGGTCGAGGAGCATTAATGCGTCGAGAGCATCGCAAAAATCGTGGTCGATATTGAATGCCAATACGTGGCTATTGAGCTGAAGGTATTTTTTAATCAAAATCGGAATGCTCAGACGACCTTGTTCGATATCGCTGACCAGTTTTCCGATCAGTTCCATGTCGTCTATATTGTCGATAAGTCGAAGATCGATACGACTGTGCAGACCGGCCAGCCCTGTCAATGGATGAATATGTCGAGCAAGTTTCGCGTTGTAATGGTGCCGCTTGATATAGCGGATCAGTACCCGTTTCGAGGCGGGGCGGAATTCTCCTGATATGGTGACTGGGCCCAATAGGTTGCGGAACTGTTCGTGCTTGAGCAGTACGAAGAGAATGCCGCGCCACAGCATTAAAAGCGTAACCGGTTTCCGCTGATAGTCCTGTACGATGAACGAACGTCCCAGCTCTATGGTCTGCTCCATGACGGGGCCCATGCCCGACGACATGCGGAAGAGCGAGTGCGTATAGAATCCTGCGAGTCCGTATTCGCGCATGATTGCATCGCCAAGACCGACTCGATAGGCCCCGACCAGACGGGCGGCCTTTCGGTCCCATATGAATAGCTGATTATAATAGACATCGTAATGGTCGAGGTCGATTTTTTTCATCGTTCCTTCGCCAATGGCCCGGAATGTGATTTCCCGTTGGCGGCCGATTTCAATCATCATCTGCGGGATGTCTTGTGGCGGCGCAAAAAAAACTTCGTATTCCCCGTATTCGAAGAGTTTGTGATCGTCTCTGATTACATCGATTTCGGCTTGTAGCTTTTCGGGATCGACCGGAGCGATCACCTCTTCTGCGAATACTTCACGGATGCGACGGCGTAATAGTTTGCGCCGTTTGGGACGCCGTTCGTTTTGCATGTATTCAACATTGGCCCGAAGATAATCTCCGTATGTTTTCAAATCCGGCAGTTCCGCAGCTTTTCGTGGCGTGAAAGGCGAACCTATACTGAGTGCAATGGTGCGTCCGCGTTTGTTGAAGAGTTCATGAGGCAGTAAGGCGGTACGGAGCATGGGGTGGATTTTGCCTGCCAAATGGAATAG
>CASDSC010000011.1 GCA_949283215.1 uncultured Alistipes sp.
GCTTCGTATTGAAGAGGAATTGGGCGATGAAGCTATCTACGGGTATACAAAGATCTATCGTAAATAATAGATTGATAACACAAAAAAAGGGCTGTTTCCGACTGGAGACAGCCCTTTTTTGTAAGAGAAAAATTGAGATAAAAAAAACTATGAAAATAGTTGTGCAAACTATAATTTTAGTTTATATTTGTAGTGGATATTGAAGAAGGGCTGTAGTATAGTATTGATTTGGGGTGCGAGATTGGGTCTATAGCCTATATTGTGGATGTGATCTCAATAATCTAGAGCAGATTTTCTGTGTGGGGACGAACAGAATGTTATGCGGACTGTCTAAAATAAATTGAAATGATGCAACAGGAAATGAAAGAACTAACGCGGGCAGAATTAGAAGTTATGCAAATACTATGGGTTTTGGGTGAGGCTTTTGTTCAGGATATACTTGACCGGATGCCGGAGCCGCGACCCGCATATAATACTGTTTCAACCGTGATGCGTGTTTTGGAGAAAAAAGGAGTCGTAAGTTATCGTAGTTACGGGAAGAGTCATCGTTATTATCCGTTGATTGAAAAGGAAGAGTATACGCGACGTTTTATGAAAAACGTCATCGGAAACTTTTTTGATCATTCGTTTACGCGGATGGTCTCGTTTTTCTGTGAAAAAGAGGAGCTTTCATTAAAAGAAACCGAAGAGATTATAGCGATCGCTCGTGAGGCGATCGCCCGCAAACAAGAAAAAAATCAATAGTAAACCTATCTCCATGTGGAATCAGTTGCCATATTGGGTCGAGACGCAAATATGTTTTGTTGTCTTTTGGTTATTGTACCAGTTGATTGTCCGGCATGAGACACGCTTGGAGTTTTTACGCGTCTATTTATTGCTCTGTGTGCCGGTCTCATTGGTAGTGCCCGCCATATCGTTGCCGATTCTCCCGGTTGAAGCCTCTCAGTCCGCAGGCTTGTTGGTGCCGGTCGTTGGCCATTTGAGCGCAGAAACTGAAATTGTACTGCATACGTCGCACGCTGTGTCGCTGGAAACCCTATTGTTCTGTTTAGCCCTTATGGGATCCGGGGTCCTGTTGCTGGTTTATCTGTTGCAGGCATGTCGTTGGTTTAGGATGATTCATCACAAACACTTCGTATGGATTGATGGGGTACGGGTGACTTTTGAGGGTGACCATCGGATGGCGTGCTCTTTTTTTGATCGGGTGATCATTGACCCTCGGGAATTGAGTCGGACAGAGATAGAACAGGTATTGGCTCATGAGTTGTGTCATGTTCGGTTGAAACATAGTTGGGATCGGTTCTATGCGAGTTTGCTGACGATTGTGGCTTGGTGGAATCCTATTGTGTGGTTATGGCAACATTCATTGTGTGCGGTGCATGAATATCAGGCAGATCGTGCCGTATTAAATCGTGGCTTTGATTCGAAGCAATATATTTCATTATTGGTACAACGGGTAACTGATATGAATCCGGAACTTATCAGTGGGTTGTCTCATTCTTTGTTAAAAAAAAGATTGATTATGATTGTGAAAGTAAAGAGACCACGAAGCGCTGGATGGCGCAGATGGTTGGTTTTTCCGGCTTTGGCGGGATTGATGATGTTATTTTCGTTCACAGCGCAGCGAGGGGAGAAGCATCAGATGGATTCCTGGGGAGAGAGAAGCAAAACGATCACAGTGGCTGCGGATACACCTGATGATATTCTTGAGCAGTTATTGACCGATGTTGAACGAGGTGGAGGGGAGATAACGTTCACGTTGAACGATCGGTTTATCACACGGGAACAATATGTCAGTTTGCAACTGCAGGCAGGTGATCAGATTCTCTGTGAGCAAGGTATTAAACCGTATCAGGTACTGGTAACGATGAAACAAGAGGGGGATTCGAACAACACAACCAGTGATTCGAATTTACATTTGAAAGATCTTGTTGAACGATATCCTGAAGATCAGATTCGATACAGTTGTGATGGTCGTTCGATTACCCGTGACGAATACGAGGCGTTGGCTTTGGATGACGTAAAATCCATTTCCATTCTGAAGCAGGTTAAGCCTAACTGGTTGTCTGTAACGATGGACCCTGGACGAGATCCCGGTTATGATGCAGGAGGTCAGGCTTCGATGTTCTACGGTTTGGACCCGATGCAAAAAGAGAAGGTTATCGTTGAGGGTGTAGTACGGAATGCTTCTGCAAGTGCGATTCAGAATGATTTGCGAATAGACGACGGTCCGGTCATAGTCGGGGGATTTGCATCATCAGAAAACCAAACGTTTCAACTTTTGGATACACTTTCTGCCGCGGATGTACGTTATTTTGTCGATGGGGAAGAGGTGAGCAGGGAAGCGGTCATGACTCTTCAAGCTGAGCGGATCGAGTCGGTTACGGTACGTAAGGATCAGACTCCGCAGTCTATCTATGTGGTGACGAAAAAGGAACCGTCACATGATTAGTGTGTGATCACTACAAGGGCCGTCACTTTTATCGAGTGGCGGTTTTTTGTGTGCGGTGGTATGGCCGGTTTTCGAACTTGCGAAGTTTTTGTAATTTTGTGTGGAATAATAATCAGAATATTATGAGTACCGCACTGTATGATAAGGTGATTTTCGGCCCGGTACATAGCAGACGATTGGGACTTTCATTGGGAGTCAATCTGTTGCCGACCGACAATAAATTATGCAGTTTCAATTGTATATATTGCGAATGTGGCTGGGGAGCCAAAGGTGTGAAGCCCCGGTTTAATTCGCGGGAGGATGTTCACGCGTTGTTATCGGCTAAATTGCGTGAAATGGTGGCCGATGGGACTCCGCCTGATGTAATTACTTTTGCGGGAAACGGTGAACCGACCATGCATCCCGAGTTTCCGGCCATCGTCGATGATACCCTTGCCTTGCGGGATGAATTGTGCCCGTCGGCCAAAGTTTCTGTGTTGAGCAATGCGACAATGATTGGTCGGGAAGAGGTGCGGAAGGCCTTACTCAAGGTGGATAATAATATCCTGAAACTCGACTCGGCCTTTGATGATACCGTGCGTTTGATCGATGGCCCGAATGGCGATTATTCGGTCGCGCGCACTGTTGAACGGATGAAATTATTCGGAGGTCAATTGATTGTGCAGACGATGTTTTTGCGTGGCACTTTCCAAGGTATGCGTGTGGATAACACCACGGAGCGAGAGGTGGAGGCGTGGTTGCAATTGATCGCATCGATAGCGCCTCGTCAGGTGATGATCTATACGATTGATAGAGATACCCCTGCTGAGGATCTGGAAAAGGTTCCTGTCGACGAACTGCGGAAGATTGCTGCCCGGGTCGAAGCATTGGGAATTCCATGTTCGGTGGCCGGATAGATATTGCGGTTATTGCGGGTTTGTATCCATGGAGTGTGCCTAAATAATGCAGATAATTAAGGCTAAATAATTTATAAATTGGATGATATGGTAACGACCGATCAGATTAAAGAGCTTATAAGGCGCCAGGATGCGCTGGGGAGGCATCTTTGACATCGAAAGTAAAAGAATAGAATTGGATGAGGAAGAGGGACGTACGCAAGCTCCCGATTTTTGGGATGATCCTGCAAAGGCTGAGGAGCAACTGAAGAAGGTGGCAGGGATCAAATCATGGATTGATGCGTATGATCAGATCAAAACGATGGCTGAGGATCTCGAATTGATGCCGGATTTTGTGCGTGAGGGTGTTTCGACTCCAGAGGAACTCGATACGTTGTATGCCGATCTGATGGAGAAGGTCGAGAAACTCGAGATGCGCAATATGTTGCAGACGAAGGAGGATCCGCTCGGAGCGATTTTGGAGATTAATTCCGGAGCTGGGGGTACAGAGAGTCTCGATTGGGCTTCGATGCTGTTGCGCATGTATATGCGATGGGGCGAGCGGAACGGCTATAAAGTCAAAGTGCAGAATATACAGGATGGTGACGAGGTCGGGGTCAAATCGGCAACGATCGAGTTCGAGGGAGAGTATGCGTACGGTTTTCTGAAGAGCGAAAGCGGTGTGCATCGTTTGGTCCGACTCTCTCCATTCAATGCGAATAACAAGCGGCAGACGACATTTGCTTCGGTATTCGTTTCTCCTGCAGTCGACGATACGATTGAGATCGTGATCAATCCGTCCGATCTCGAATGGGATACGTATCGTAGTAGTGGAGCAGGAGGTCAGAATGTGAATAAAGTGGAGACTGGTGTGCGGGTACGACATATTCCCTCGGGCATTGTGGTGGAGAATACGGAAACCCGTTCGCAGATTATGAATAAAGAGAATGCATTGCGTATTCTCCGGTCCCGACTTTATCAGATGGAACTCGATAAACGCATGGCTCTGCAGAATGAGTTGGAAGGCGAGAAAAAGAGGATCGAGTGGGGTTCTCAGATTCGCAGTTATGTGCTTCATCCCTATAAATTGGTGAAAGATCACCGAACCGGGTATGAAACCTCGGATACGGGGGCGGTGCTGGACGGTGATTTGGATGGATTTATGAAGAGTTATTTGATGGAATTCGGAGGCGGGAATTGATTCCCGCCTTTTTTTGTCAATGTATATAATTTGCCGGATCAGTTTGTTCTTCTTTTTATTTCTATAAAAGATTGAAATAAGTATAGATATATTTGGGTATTGTGTAAATAATTCATATATTGACAAATAGAGAGAGGTGGGGCTGATAGGTCTTGTTGTATGTTGAACGGTCTGAGTGACGATGCTCCTGTGTTGATATTCTATTGTAACCCATGAAGGAGCATGTGTTGCCCGAAGTCTTGTGCGAATTGGCTGGGGGCATGTTACGTTGTCTTATTGACGAGTGTGTAGTAAAGTCAAAATTCATAATAATCTGTCATGATGAGGATTTTTAGTTTGCTACTTATGGGTTGTGTTGTCTGTACTGGATTGTATGCCCAGAATTTTCCCGATACGATTACGGTGTTTGAGACGCAGCATGATTTGCAAAAGGGGCATGGATTGCCTCTTTGTTTCCGAGATGCCCGGTGTAAGGCTCTGCCTGCGTTTTCATCTTTGAATAATATGGATTATAAGGTTAAGTTTTTGAGGCAACAATACTTCGCATTTATTGTGCATGACTCGTTGTTTGTTAATGTGAAACCCTGGGAATTGGGTAGAGTATATAAATATGCCGAACGTTGGGGTAACCGTTTGTTTTTTGCCTCGAATGTTTGTGTGAATAAGACATTACGGGATGATAATCTACAAGATTATAGCAATAATCTAAATGCGGCCTATATTTGGGGAGGCGCGTTGGGAATGGCGATTGCCACAGTTAGTGCCCCGAATCTTTATTATTGTTATATGATCGATTTGTCTCAAGAAGAACCTGTCTTGTTGAACGACAAAACAGCGATGATGGAGTTTTTGGCTGTTCATCCCGACTTGGCCGATCGTTATGAGAAAGCTGGGCAACCGATCAGCGGTGATGCGGTGAAATATTATATATACGAGTTTCTGAAACGAGAACGTTTGTTGGCACAGTGAGATTTATAGGGCATGCGGTTGTATTCCTGGGTTGGCTTCGATAAAGATTCATCACGTATTACAGATAGCGATTATGTCACGTATTATTACTTTCATGGCAGGAGTTGTCTGTATGATTGCGTTTGCAGTCCATGCCCCGGGGCAAACCAAAATTTATTTGTCGATCGATAGTTTGTTATTAGGACAGTTTGTCGAATGGCCCGATGTGCGGGTGCATCAGGTGGTCGACGAGCATGTATTTCTCGAAAGAGGTAACGACTATCGATTTATTGATTCAGAGTCAAAACACAGGAAATTACTGAAGAGAGATGTGTTTGCGTTGGAGTATTGTGATTCGCTCTATTTGAACGGACGTCCATGGGGGTTGGGGTCTTTTTATATATATACTGAACGTATTGGTAATCGATTATTTTTCTCATCACATAAGCAACCGGTTACTCAGATTGATGGAGGAGAGGTTGTAGCTAAGGTGATGATATTCGGGGTTTTGGGGAATGTGATGATAGGTGCCATAGATGCATTGTATGCAGAGTCTTTTTTTTATGTGTTGGATATACAACAACGGGAACTGTATGTACTCAATGATGCCGTGCGGATGGCAAATTTGTTGAAGCCGTATCCCGATCTGTCCACTGCGTACGAGTTGAGCGGTAAGTCGAATAGCAGGGGAAATATTGCTCTATTTTTGGAACGATATCTGGAACGAGAACGAGTAAAACAGTGATTTCGGCAACAGATTTGTAAGTCGAATTGAGAAATGTTGAGGATATATGATGACGGAAAATATTGATTTGTCCCGCTATATGGGAGTATGGTATGAGATTGGCCGTTTCGACAAATGGTATGAACGTGGATTGGTTGCCGTTACGGCAACCTATGCGATGCGGCCTGACGGTAAGGTGTCTGTACTGAATTCCGGACGGCGCGGTACACTTGAAGGCCCTTTAAAACAAGCTCGTGGACGAGCATATGTTGTCGATCCTCGTGAACCCGGGCACTTGCGAGTTGCATTTTTTTGGCGTTTTTATAGTGACTACCGTGTGCTTGCGATTGATAAACTGAATTATTCTTATGCGTTGGTCGGAGGGGGAAAAGGCCATAACGCGCTTTGGATTTTGTCTCGTACGCCATCCCTGCCGCAGGAAACGGTGCAGATGTTGTTGGCGCGTGCGGCCGAATTAGGCTACGATATCAGCCGTATGATTTTTCCAGCGCAGGTTGTCCGGTAAAGTCTTCTCTGCCTGATCGCGTTGGGGTGTTTGAGAGTGTAGTTCCCGTGCATTGATGGGCGCTTCTATTGCGATCGAGTTTAGTGTTGGAGATCAATACCCTGTTGGTCCGTATGGGTAGACAAGAAGTGTGGCCCGTGTCGTTTTATTTGGCGTCGGGAGCTAATTTGTACAATTTGTCTCCGCGTCGTATCATGGCAGGGGTTTGGATCGAACAGGTCGTTCCTTGTAATGCTTTGTTTACGGGCTTTTCTGCTACCCGTATTTCGTCGGCA
>CASDSC010000012.1 GCA_949283215.1 uncultured Alistipes sp.
CTTTATACTCTAAAATTCCGATTATGAAACGAGTCGTATTGCTGTTATTATTGATGGGGTGGATACCGTGTATCGGCGGAGCGCAAATTGCTAAAATGCCACTGGGACATTCTCATAACGATTATGAGCGGCGTGTACCCTTCTATGAGGCATGGGTGGCCGGGATGGCTTCGATCGAAGCAGATATCTGGTTGGTCGATGGCGAGTTGTATGTGGCGCACGACCGGGAAGATATCCGTCCGGAAAGGACATTGAGACGAATGTATCTCGAACCCGTTGCGCGAGAAATGACCCTGAATGGTGGCCGGTGCGAAGTGAACGGTGCCCCGTTACAACTGCTGATCGATCTCAAAACGGATTACATCCAGACCCTGCCGGCTCTGGTCAAAATGCTCGCGGAATACCCCGACTGTTTTGATCCACGGGAAAATCCCGAGGCGGTACGTGTGGTAGTAAGTGGGTCCATGCCGTCACCGGAACATTTCGCAGATTATCCCGTGTCGGTCAGTTTCGACGGACGGCCCGGTATAGTTTATGACAGCGTGCAACTTCGCCGGGTTGCGCTGTTGAGTGCCCCGCTTGTGCAGTATGCCGCATGGAACGGTCAAGATGAACTGCCGGAAGATCAAGCGGAACGTATCGCGCAATTTGTACAAAACGGGCATGACCTCGGCGTGAAAGTCCGTTTCTGGGGATGTCCCGATACCGAACGTGCATGGAGAACCTTTATCAATCTTGGGGTCGATTTCATCAATACCGATCGCCCTGGCGTTTTGGGATCTTTTCTCGAGAAGGAACAAAAACTATCCGATTAATCAGAAAAGCGGATTAATCGGTTTATCGTTTATGAGGCAGATGTTCTGCAAGCATCAGTCGTCCTGTCGAACGATCCAGCGCGAGTCTGCCCTCGGCGACGAGTGTGTCGATGACCGAAACGATATGATCTGCATTGGTATGTATCTGAGCTGCAAGGGTGCGGATATCATATTGCCCGGTTGCCACAGTTTCGAGTATCTGCTTACGGAGAGGTTCATCTCCGACTCTTTTTTTGCGTGCCAGACATAGATCGCATTTACCACACAACGCATCGGTCTCTTCGCCGAAATAACGTTGAATGAAACGGGAACGACACTCTTGCTCTTCCAGATAGCGGAACATGGATTCGATACGTGCTGCGGCTGTTTCCTTACGACGAATATAGCTCTCGGGGGAGAGTCTCAGATTCTCTATGGGTAAACGTTCTTCGGTCAGAATCAGTAACGGACTGCGGCTCCCCGGAATGTAGCGGATGACACGCAACTGCCACAATAGCTTGAATAATTCATGAATCCGATCCAGCGTATAACCCGTCGTATGGACCAATTCCTGTTCACTGATCGGCGTCAGATCCGTAAACACCCCGTTATAAAGCCGCAGCAGCGTCCGAAGGAAGTGATCGAGTTCCGCCCGGTCGATCCTGAGTTTGTACAGATCATCACGACGTACGGTGAATTGAATCCGGGTAGGATTATCCATCTCATCCGTAAGAATCAGATACCCGTTTTGCTGGAGAATCTTCAGTGCGTTGAATACGGTCGGTACATACATATGAACCCGTGAGGCAAACTCATGTAGATTGAAATTGTGCGTTGTAAATTTCCCGTCGCCGATGCCGATCTGCAGATAGTTGAACAAGCTCTCGTATAGTGTACGTATCGTTTCGGGCGAGGGAAATTCGATGTCAAAACGTTTGGTTGCTTTGCTTGCATCATCCGGGCCTGTAAGCAACACGGCATAGGCACGCTGACCAGCCCGACCAGCCCGACCGGCCTCCTGATAATACGCTTCGAGTGAATCGCAAATGTCGTAATGAATGACCGCACGTACATCGGGTTTATCGATTCCCATCCCAAATGCGTTGGTCGTTACCATGACGCGGGTGCGGCCCGACAACCAATCATCCTGACGTTGACTGCGTATGGCATAGCCGAGGCCCGCATGGTAAAAATCTGCAGAAATACCCGCTTCACATAGCTTATGGGCAATGTTTTCAGCCCGGTCTCGAGTTCGCACATACACGATAGCACTACCAGGTACTCCATGCAGAATACGTAGTAATTGTCCCTCTTTATCTTCGGTATGGCGGACCGCATAACTCAGGTTCGGTCGTGCAAAACTGGCCCGAAAAACATGGGGAGTACGAAAGGCGAGATGACGCATGATATCTTCCGCCACCTCGCGTGTAGCAGATGCTGTAAGCGCCAGTACCGGGGTCTGTGGATGCAGTGGCCGTAGTTCCGCAATACGCAGATAGGTAGGCCGAAAATCATAACCCCATTGCGAAATACAATGCGCTTCATCGACTGCCAACAAAGATACTTTCATACGAGCGTAACGCAACCGGAACATTTCCGAAGCGGCTCGTTCCGGTGAGATATAAAGAAATTTGACATCTCCGTACACACAATTGTCCAAAGCAATGTCTATTTCACGGGCGGACATGCCCGAATGGACTGTTGCAGCAGCAATACCCCGTTGCCGAAGACGGTCGGTCTGGTCTTTCATCAGGGCAATCAGAGGGGTAATGACAACGCAAGTGCCCGGCAAGGCCAATCCCGGAATTTGGTAAATAAGACTTTTCCCGCCTCCCGTAGGCATCAGAACAAGGGCATCCTCTCCAC
>CASDSC010000013.1 GCA_949283215.1 uncultured Alistipes sp.
AAGTATACTCTTCATCTCCATAATCACTGTCAGAGTCACCAGAACCAAACTCTTTGTAGTTACCTTTACCCCAACGCGCCTCGGCACCGATACCGATTGCACCGAACGAAACAGAAGCACCCGAAACGAAGAATGTAGCATAGTTACCAGCCACCGATCCTCCATCTACGTCATATATTGCTGAAAACGAAGGGGCATAACGGAAATAAGCATGTACTTTTAACTTGCTGACGGGCGTAATAGTAACCGACGGACCGACATGCAAACCGATTTCAGCCTGATGAATTTTCGAGGTATACACTTCAGGTCCGTCACCCCAACCACCTTCATCAAAATACTCAATCGAATAGTTTCCATAGTTGAGATCAAGGAATGTTGCATCGAGTCCAATCCGAACGATTCCGGCTAACGGATTTTTATGTAAGTAATACGTTTTACCAAAAGTAAAAGCGGCTCCTATTTTACTTTTCATATTGACATCCTCTTCATAAAATCCCGCCAAATCAACAGGCTTCAGAGTTTGAGTAACATAACTCAGATTGATGTATTTTTTCCGAGCTTCAGGTTCTTTCTGGGCAGAAGCGCTGCTCACACCCAACACGCAGATCAACAATAAACAAATAGAAGTAAATGTTTTCATCATGTGATAATGGTTTGAGTTACGGCGACAAAGATACATCTTTTTATACAAGATAAAAGGGTATTAAAAAAAACGGACCGTCAATATATTCCGGTCCGTTTCATCGTATAAAATTGAACTACATATGCACTTCCAACAATTTACCTTGTCCCTTTAAAGTAACGTGCTCGAGTTCCGCAGGGATCAACATACTCTCACCGGCCACCAGCGTATCGTGACCTCCTTCCCAAACCACTTCCAACTCTCCTTTTAAACAGGTATAGGTCACAAACGAATCAAGCCGCGCATAGTCACGTTCGATCAGACCATCCACTTCAACCAAATTGGTCGTAAAATAGGGGCATGATTTCAACGTAACCGCCTGGTTCGGTTGCGGTCGCTGAGTCACTTCATAATGTCCGCCCTTACTGAAATCAATTGCATCGACCGCCAATTCCGTATGCAATTCCCGGCCTTTACCGTTCGCGTCGACACGATTCCAGTCAAATACACGGTAGGTGATATCGGAGGTTTGCTGAATCTCGGCGATCAGAATGCCTTTACCGATTGCATGAATCGCACCGGCCGGAATAAAAAACGCATCACCGGGTTTAACTTTGACCCGATCAAGGATCTCAGGGAGCGTACCCTCCGCCACATGACCGAGATACTCCTCGCGCGTCACATCCCGGTTGAAACCCATGTATATCTCCGCATCAGGGGCACAATCGATGATGTACCACATCTCGGTTTTACCGTATGAATTATGACGCTCTTCGGCCAATTTGTCGTCCGGATGCACCTGAATCGAGAGGACATCCTCCGCATCGATCAATTTAATGAGCACCGGGAAATAAAGACCGAATTTGTCATAAATTTTTTCTCCGACCAGATCCCCCATATACACCTCGATCAGTTCCTGCAGGTTATTTCCTTTGAGCATACCGTTCGACACGACCGACAGATCGCCGTCGACACCCGATATCTCCCAACTTTCACCAATGGCCTTGTCAGCTGGAATATTTTTACCGAGCGATGATTTCAATTTAGCCCCTCCCCATATACGAGCTTTGTAACGGGGTTTGAATTTGAGCGGATAAAGCATAGCACAATACGATTTTTCGGTTCGATCCCGACTTAATGAAAGATAAGTAAGCCGAAAACAATTATTTTATTAAAAATTTTTAAAAAATATCTGTCGTTCGCCGGTTTTGAGGCATCCCGAACAGGAAAAAACGTTATCTTTGCGCAAAGATACTAAAAACCTCGTTTTATGGAACTGCTTAGGATTGAGCATGTGACAAAAAGGTACACCGGACATACGGCTTTGGACGACGTATCATTTACCGTACCCGAAGGTTCTGTATACGGGTTGCTCGGTCCCAACGGTGCCGGGAAAACGACCTTGATCCGCATCATCAACCGCATTACGGCCCCTGACGAAGGGCGAATCGTATTCGACGGACATGAACTTCGTCCGGAAGATATCAGCCAAATCGGTTATTTACCCGAAGAACGGGGGTTGTATCGCAAGATGCGTGTGGGTGAACAGGCCGTCTTTTTTGCACGGCTCAAAGGTCTGTCGCGTCACGATGCCGAAATACGGCTGCGCCAATGGTTCGACAAATTCGGCATCATGCCGTGGTGGAACAAACGAGTCGAAGAACTGAGTAAGGGAATGGCCCAGAAAGTGCAGTTCATCGTCACAGTTCTCCATGAACCGCGCCTGCTGATTTTCGACGAACCGTTCAGTGGATTCGACCCGATCAATGCCAATCTGCTCAAAGAAGAGATTCTGGCACTTCGCCGCTCGGGTGCAACAGTGATTTTTTCAACACACAACATGGCATCGGTCGAGGAGATTTGCGACCATATTACGCTGATCAACCGCTCGCACAACATACTTACAGGAACCGTCGAAGCCATCAGACACGCCCATGGCGAAGGGGTTTACCGTATTGATTTCACAGGAAACAGGACAAACCTCGAAACCGCACTGGAAGGCCTGGGACGACTCTTTCCTGCAGAGCGCGAATCGGAGGTATACGATTCAATACTGATTCAACTCGCTTCGCACGAATCGGTACGCGAAGTGATTGCGCGGGCCAATGCGCAAGTGGATATACACAATTTCAAGGAGGTGATTCCGAGCATGAACGAAATATTCATCGGGGCGGTAAACGGCAAAATATAAAACGACATGGGCAGAGCAAAGATCGGCGCCATCATTGGGCGAGAGTTCAATTACCGCGTGCGCAAACGTACCTTTATTCTCGGGACGATCCTGATGCCACTATTGGTAGTGGGTCTTGCGATAGCACCCGTCTGGATGGCTACGGTCAAGACCGGCGGAGACAAAGTAATCGAAGTCATTGATCGGACCGGACAAATTGTTTCGGAACTACAATCGCAAGGCACAATCCGCTTCGAACCGACAGACCGTCCGCTCGACGAAATCAAAACGCCCAATCGGGACGACATATACGGTATCCTTACGATCGACACGGTAGCGAATGGCGATCCGACCGGTCTGAAACTATATACCTACGGTCCGACCTCAATCGAAGTCGAACAGACGGTCGTCCGCCAGGTACGAGATATTGTCGAAAAAGAGAAACTCCGTACCTATGCGATCGACAACCTGCCGCAAATCTTACAACAGGTTGAGACCCCTGTCAATGTCGAAACGTTCCGCATTGACGAAGCCGGCGACGAACGGGCCAGTTCGAGTACGTTGTCGATGGGAGCAGCATACCTTTTCGGCTTTCTGATCTATCTCTTCGTATTTATGTATGGTGCGATGGTTATGCAGGGCGTAATCGAGGAAAAAAGTTCGAAGGTACTGGAAATCGTCGTATCCTCAGTACGGCCGTTCGAATTGATGATGGGCAAAATATTGGGAATCGGTTTGGTTGCAGTCGTGCAATTTCTCATATGGGCAATCTTGATCGTTATTTTAGGCATGGCAGCAGTAGCGTGGTTCGGCGCAAATGCCGCACTCGGAGCGACACCAACCGAAATCGGTAATTTGAGCGGCATGGCGGAATTGGCCTATGTCGATCCGCAGGCCCTCGAAGCTTTGCGCAATATGACAGATCCGGGTTATGTTACCGGTGTGTTCGGCGGATTTATCGCCTACTTCATCGGCGGATATCTGCTTTACGCGGCCATGTTTGCCGCGGTGGGCAGTGCCGTCGACAACGTACAGGATACGCAACAATTGCAGATTCCGATTACCGTACCGCTGATTCTGGCCATCATCGTACTGTTTACCGTAATGCGGGATCCGCAGAGCAGCATTGCATTCTGGTTCAGCATGATTCCGTTCACCTCACCGGTGATTATGATGGCACGAATCCCCTATGGGGTCCCGGCCTGGGAGATCGCCTTGTCACTCGCACTCCTTTATGGCGGATTCATTGCGATGGTCTGGTTCGCAGCCAAAATCTATCGTGTCGGCATCTTCATGTACGGGAAAAAACCCTCACTGCGTGAAATGTGCCGATGGATCACCTATAAAAATTGACAACCAATTAGGAATCACACACCAGCAAGAGACAACGAATTTATCCACAACATAATAGCCATACTAAAATTGGGGGTTCTATGAAAAAAGCATGTGTCATGGTAGCAGGGGGAGCCGGATATATCGGCTCGCATACGACAGTCGAACTGGTCGAAGCAGGATATGACGTCGTAATCGTGGACAACCTTTCGAATGCTGACATTTCTGCAGTCGAAGGAGTACGGAAAATAACCGGAACGGAGATCCCGTTCGAGCAGGTCGACTGCTGCGACCGGGCCGCAATGGACCGGGTGTTCAGCAAATACCGGTTTGATGCGGTGATCCACTTCGCTGCATTCAAGGCAGTCGGCGAATCGGTCAACAAGCCATTGGAATACTACCGCAACAACCTCGACTCTCTGATGACGGTACTTGAAACGATGTTGGCACACGGGGTACCCAATATCGTATTTTCATCGTCGTGCACCGTTTACGGACAACCGGACAAGTTGCCCGTCACCGAATCGACCCCCCGTCAAGCAGCCACCTCGCCATACGGTAACACCAAACAGATGTCCGAGGACATTATCCGCGACACAGCCAAAGCACATCCCGAACTCCACGGGATCGCGCTGCGCTATTTCAACCCGATCGGGGCACACCCGACAGCTCTGATCGGCGAATTGCCCAAGGGTGTCCCCCAGAATCTCGTTCCGTTCATCACCCAAACGGCTGCCGGGATTCGCGAATGCCTGAGCGTCTTCGGCGACGATTACGATACACCTGACGGATCAGCCGTACGTGACTACATCGATGTAGTCGATCTCGCCAAAGCCCATGTAGTAGCCGTAGCACGCATGGTAGAACACAAGAGCAAAGCGAATTACGAATTTTTCAACATCGGGACCGGCCGGGGCCTGTCTGTACTGGAACTCGTACATGCCTTCGAAAAGGTAAACAAGCTAAAATTGAACTATAAAATCGCGCCGCGTCGTGCCGGTGATATCGTGGCCATTTGGGCAGACACCTCTCTGGCAGAGAAGGAACTGGGTTGGAAAGCCGAACGCTCGATCGAAGAGACGTTGGCATCAGCCTGGGCCTGGGAAAAACATCTACGCGGTATCTAACCGTCCAATCGACGTATTCCAAGACGGGTCGGATGATTTTCCGATCCGTCTTTTATATTATTTACACTATTCCCATCACAGGACAATCCACAGGTAAAAATTACAACTTCCAACAAAATAACTCACAGATTTATTATCTTTAGAATCCGCAATATTTTTCCAAAAACCTGAACCTCGAATTTCATGAAAAAAAATTACACATGGGCCGGGCTGATCGCCGGGATCATCGTCATGGGTGTTTTATCGGCCTGCCGCAACGAGGCACCAATCGACTCATGGACAGCCAGTTCATACGAAAACATATTCCGGGATGCGTTGCCTGGCACCTCGGCTTGTCCCGACTCACTCCTGGTCGTTGCCCGTAACGAAGATGAATCGTTCCAAGCGCTGCTACGCGCCAACCAACCCTTCACGATCGATACAATCATCTTCTCGGCGCTCAAAGCATCGGACTCCCGCAAACGAATAACCCCGGAATATCTCCGTTACAATTTCGTTGAATATGTCTACATGGGTGAAAACTCATGGGGACAGACTTCCGAAACCGTCGTACGCAGCGGAGCCGATTACTATCCCGATCCGCTTTCGAACGAGGGCTCGATTACGGTCGCAGCCAATGAAACACAACCGATCTGGATCACGCTTCATGTACCGAAAGAGTGCGAACCGGGTCTCTATACAGGAAAATTTACCATACACACCTCGCTCGGCAAAGTAAAAATGGCTTATGCCGTCGAAGTGAACGACGTAACGATCCCCGATGCAGTAGAGGGAAACTTCGACTTCATGCATCACCAACAAATTGCCGGCACATGGTTCTATAATGCCTCACGCGGCAATCATCCACAAGATGTGATACGCCAGATATACGGTCACGAACGTTGGACCCCTGTATGGTGGGCCTTGGTGAACGATATGGCCGACAAAATGCGGAAACAACGGGCCAATGTACTGTTCGTCAACTCGCAACAACTCGTTCTCGACGGGGAGGGGACCTCATTCAATGAGGGGAAATACACCTTTGACTGGACGAAATTCGATCAATACATCCAATTCTTCCTCGACAACAAAGTGGTCAACAAACTCGAAGGCATCCACCTGGGATCGGTCATAGGAGAGGTCGGCAAAACATTCAGGTCATACATTCTTGTTGCAGATTCGAGCGGCACGATGCGTTCGACCAATGTCGAACCGATGGCTACCGAATGCGAGACTTTCTTCACACAATTTATCCCCGCGCTCTATCACCATCTCAAAGAGAAAGGATGGCTCGGCCTATGGATGCAACATATCGGAGACGAAGCTGTTTCGGATCTCCAACACCGCCAATACGACTACTACATGAACCTGCTCAAAACCTATGCCCCCGAAATGAAATGCGGTGATCCCACATTTTCTCTCGCATCGAGTTTGAGCGCCGTCAAACAGGGCGCCACCATTACAACCCCGATCGAAGAACTCTATTCGGCCTGCAAACCCACATTTGACAGCCTACAACAAGCCGGGATCACAGTTTACGGGTACAACTGTTGTGGGCCCGGCGGGACATGGCTCAACCGCATGCTCGACAAACCCGTATGGAATCAACGGCTGCTCGGCTGGCTCTGTTATAAGTGGGGTCTTCCAGGGTGGTTACATTGGGGCTGGAACTTCTGGGTCGACTGGGATCAAGACCAACTTCTCACCATCGATGCAGAGGCATTCAAAGGAGATCACTATTCGGTATATCCCGACGTGGCAAACAACCGGGTCAAAGCATCAATCCGTACCGAAGCCATCCGCGACATGAGTGAAGAGTTCGAACTACTGACGATCCTCGGCCGCAAAAATCCGCAACGAGCCCTCGAACTGGTCGATAAAGTGGCCAGAAACGCTTCGGGAGACTACACAAAAGATATCTACCAACTATTCTCGACACGACAGGAATTGGTTCGGGCAGCTGCGGAAAACTGATTGCAAAACAGCTATGTCACCATATATGTTTCGCAGAACAGACCAAAGATTGCACAAGTTGTAGAAAGTTTTTCTTTACCATACCATTATAAAGACAAGCGAGGGGGACGAACCAAAGAATTCGTCCCCCTCCATATTCAACGTCATATTCCGATCAGAACGGCAGATCGTCAGGATCCTCAACCGGTGTAGGAGCCTGAGGGACAGCCGGAGTTGGAGCCACAGCAGGGCGTGCTGCCGGTGCAGACTGATAGGTCGATTGCGGCCCATACGTTTCGCCCCCTGCAGGATTGTCGCCACGCCGACCAAGTAATTTAAGGTCATCAGCCTGGATTTCGATCGCATAACGTTTATTCCCGGCTTCATCGGTCCAATCGCGAGAACGGATGCGTCCCTCAACATAGACCTGACTTCCTTTGCGAATAAACCGATCCGCCACATCTGCCAATCCTCGCCATAACGTAACACTGTGCCATTCGGTATGATCCTTGGATTCCTGTGTCTGCCGATTGTAAATACGTTCGGTCGTCGCTATACGAATCCGAGCAACCTTGGCTCCGCTTTCCAACGTCCGCACCTCAGGATCAGCCCCGACATTTCCGATCAAAATCACTTTATTAACCATATTCCAATTATTTACAATATTTACAACGACTTATACGAGATATTGAGATATCTCTTAGCTAACTCATCAAGTTGAGGTGCAATATCGGGTTGACGCGACAACGCTGACATCATCCCTGTAAATGCAGCCGTAATCGCGTACTCGTTCAACAAAGGCGAAATATACTGGGCGTCATACGGACCGATAAACTGATCCGCCACAGCTTTAAACGTATCATACAAATCCGGGTTTCTGGCCAATTCCACAAACATTGCACCAATTGCTTCGCCTCGAGCTGTTCCGCGCTCATATACATATTCTGTAGACAACGGTAACAGCATTCGATAATCCGAATAGAGCGTATGTTCCGCACAAGCTATAAACTCATCAGCCCGATCCGGCCACTTCGCAATAGTCTCAAATAATGGAGCAACCTGGGCGATTTTTACTGCTTTTATATCACCCTCCTGGGGTTCAACATCCATATAAAAATACTCTTTTTTGCAGCCGGTCAACATCAACAACCCAGCGCACACAACCGAAAAAACACGAAAAAATCTCATATTCACTAATTTATTCATTTTTCATAGATTCAAGCAAACCACAAAACAGTGCATTCATCCTTTTCCCCGCTTTGGCTCCTTCTTCCTGTACCTCTTCATGGGTCGCACGTACCCCAGCCAAACCTATATTCGTAATGACCGACACACCGAACACAGGGACCCCCATGTGACGGGCAGCAATCACCTCCGGAGTCGTCGACATTCCCACGGCATCGCCACCGATTGTCCGATAAAAGCCGTACTCATGCTGTGTCTCATAGGCGGGACCTGTGACTCCGACATAACACCCTTCTCGTAATGGAATCGACAAACGCGCAGCAACTTCATGGGCCCGTTTGATTAACATGCGATCATACGGTTCACTCATATCGGGGAAACGAGGTCCCAATTCGTCGATATTCGGGCCTATCAATGGATTGGGAATCATATTGATATGATCCTTGATCACCATCAGGTCGCCTGTGCGGAAATCGGGATTGATTCCACCGGCCGCATTTGAAACGAAAAGGTAACGGATACCCAATTCGTGCAGGACACGGACCGGGAAAACCACCTCGGACGGTGCATAGCCTTCATAATAATGAAAGCGTCCCTGCATGGCCACCACGCGCCACCCGCCGAATTGCCCAAAAATCAAACGACCCGTATGACCTGCGACCGTCGAAACCGGGAAATCAGGAATCTCACGGTACGCAAGCGCATCAATTACCTCCATTTCATCGACCAGTCCACCAAGTCCCGAACCCAATATGATTCCAACTTCAGG
>CASDSC010000014.1 GCA_949283215.1 uncultured Alistipes sp.
AAACGTGACTGTTTTGTGTGTTTCCCTGCCCGGGCGCATAAACATTCAGGGTGTTGATTCGCATTATTTGGCAAAATTTTTTATCTTTGTCGCTGTTATTCCTAAAATCTGTCCGTCCGGATGGATCTTCATTTACAACGAGATATTTAATACATTGCTTTATATGCAGGATGTCAATGCGTTGCGAGAAATGACGCTCGCACAGCTCCGTGAAATCGGTCGTTCGCTCGGAATTAAAGCCCAGTTGCGAAAAGAGGATCTGATTCAACGAATTTTGAACGCTTCGGCCAATGAACAAGCTCCGATTGCGGCTGATCCCGTACAAGTGACTGATGTGACCAGTAATCGGGTAATGCGTACACGTCGAGGACGTCCCGCACAGCTGTCGACAGATCAGCCCGAAGTCGAATCGGAAACTGATGGTGAACCGGAAAATACTAACGTTATAGAGCAAAAAAAACGGCGTGGCCGTCCCCGTAAGGAGAAACCAGAGGTGTCGGTAGTGCCGGAATCGTCTGTTAATTTGCCCGCGGCAGAAGAGTCTGAACAGAGAGTTCAGCAAGCGGAAACGGCCCGGACTGATTCGGCGAACCCTGTAGTGACCGCTACTCCGTCTGAACGCCCCAACATGCGTCAACGGTTTAAACAACGGCGAGGGGATTATAAGACTCAATCTTCGCAAACTTCGGAGACGGGCGACAATACGCGATCTAACGAAGAAGGGCGTCAGGGACAGTCTGGAGGATATCGTGATGATCTGATCAGTCGCCGAACTGCGCAGTATCAGAAAATGCAGAATCGCCAATATCATGGGAATAACGTAAGTGATACGAATAGTGCGGGTCAAGTTGCAGAGGAGCAACAGGTGCATAGCGATGTACAAAACGATAAAAATGCATTCAAAGAGCCCAAACAAATTCAGCATAAAAAACAAGAAGCTAAAGAGGAATTTCTGGGTGTTGTTGAAGGGGAAGGGGTATTGGAAATCATGCCGGATGGATATGGTTTTTTGCGTTCAGCAGACTATAATTATTTGAACTCCCCGGATGATATTTATGTCTCTCCGGCCCAGATCAAGATGTTCAGTCTCAAACCCGGTGATACGGTGTGCGGAACAATCCGCCCCCCAAAAGAAGGTGAAAAGTATTTTCCGCTGGTTAAGGTGAATAAAATCAACGGACTGAATCCGGAAGAAACAAGGGATCGTGTGCAGTTCGAGTATATGACGCCGCTATTCCCTACCGAAAAATTTTGTCTGACGGGGAATGGCCACAACAATCTGTCGACTCGGGTGGTCGATATGTTCTCCCCCATTGGAAAAGGACAGCGCGGTTTGATCGTCGCTCAACCCAAAACGGGTAAAACAATGCTGTTGCAGGCCATTGCCAATGCGATCGCCGATAATCATCCCGAGGTATACATGATTGTGTTGCTGATTGACGAGCGTCCGGAAGAGGTGACCGAAATGGCACGTAATGTCAAGGCCGAAGTGATCGCGTCGACTTTCGATGAACAGGCTTCCCGGCATGTGAAGGTGGCCGAAATGGTGCTCGATAAGGCAAAAAGAATGGTCGAATGCGGCCATGATGTGGTGATCCTCCTCGATTCGATTACCCGTCTTGCTAGAGCATACAATACCGTACAGCCTGCTTCTGGCAAAGTGCTCTCTGGGGGTGTGGACGCCAATGCCCTGCATAAACCCAAGCGATTCTTCGGTGCGGCCCGTAATACTGAGGAGCGCGGTTCATTGACGATTATTGCAACGGCCCTGATCGATACCGGTTCGAAAATGGATGAGGTTATTTTCGAAGAATTTAAGGGTACAGGTAATATGGAATTGCAGTTGGATCGCAAATTGTCCAATAAACGGGTCTATCCGGCGGTCGATATTACGGCTTCGGGTACGCGTCGGGAGGATTTGTTGGTCAGCAAAGAAGCATTGCAGAAAATATGGATCATTCGCCGTTATCTCGCAGATATGACTTCGGTCGAGGCTATGGAAGAGATCAAAAAACATATGGAGGGCACCTTAAATAACGAAGAATTGTTGATTAGCATGAACAAATAACCCGTTATATTTGTGTAATCTTGAAATATTTGTACCTTTGGTCCGTTTTTGTGCCTCGGATTAATGAGATGGGAGGGTGAAGTTGGGGAAAAGGAACAAAAAGTCATGTGAAGTTTGTTCTCGATATGATTCGGGGTGAGAGACTTTGTGTGACGAATTTACGCAATGTCGTTAGACTGTGAAGAGGCTCGGATGGTGGAATCGGTAGACACGCAGGACTTAAAATCCTGTGGCCATTGCGGCTGTGCGGGTTCGATCCCCGCTCCGAGTACAAGGAATGACGTGATAGCATTATTGCTATCACGTCTTCTTAATTTAAGACCCATTAGTCGCTGTTGAAGGAGGAGAATGCCTGTGGCTTTGATGAGTCCGTTGTTTTTTGTGTTGCTATGAGTTTGCTGTTGATCTTGTAGTAGCAAATGTCAAGCGGATTTTGTAATTCGGTTTATATGATATTCGAAATAGGGTAATTCTTCGGGTTTTTGCAAGTAATGGTTGGGTGGAGTGGATGAAAGCCGTAGTAAGTTTATCTCGCGACCGAATTCTGTTACCGTAAAAACAGGCCAGTTTGTGTTTTCTTTTCATCTGGATGTTCTAGGTAGATGAAATAGAATAAGCGATTGAGATTATCGGAATATATTGTTGGATTGATATGTCTTATGGTATATGCGGTTTGAAAAGTGAGAGGATATGTCTCCCCTTTAATCCCAAATAGTGACCTTGATCGTGTTGTAAATGTCAAAATCATATTGTATATTTGCAGTACTACGATCATACTACTCCATCACTACTTATTTATATCTTTGTATTCGTGCGTACGTCGCAATTGACAGGAGAGATCTTGTAAAAGGTGGCGGATGTATTGTTGTTATTTAATGTGATTTGATCTAATACCTAATATGGCTTTACTAACTAAATTTAACTAACTAAAACAATGACAATGAAACTAAAAGCTTATTTTATCGCAATGGCTTGCTGTGCTGTTTTGGCATCTTGTGGTAAGGATGACGATGGCGAAGGTGGTGGCGGTACCGGTACCGGTACACAAGTCGAGGATATGACCTTCACGGCAACCATCGAAAGTGTTACGGATGGTCCTACAATAGCTTGGGCTGCTGATGATGCAATTTCTGTATTGGATGAAGCTGGAAATCACAAGTTTACAACTACTGGTAGTGGTGCTACTGCTACGTTTAGTGGACGTGCTGATGCCAATGCTGAGTCTTTTGTCGCTTTGTATCCATTTCAAAGTGGAATCAGTTTGAATGGTGGTAAAGTTTCCGTTTCAGTTTCTGCTGAACAAACTGCTGTTGCCGGTGGATTCTCGGGAACGAACTATGCTGTAGCTTATGCTGCCAATGATGATGCCAAAACATTGAATTTTAAAAATGTTCCGGCATATTTGAAAATTACATTGAGTGCTGCTGATAAGGTCTCCTCAGTAACTGTGGCTGCTAAAAATGGAGAGCAATTGGCGGGTGAGGTTGATGTAACCGTCGCAGATGAGATTACGATCACGGAAGGTTCAAAAGCTTCTTCGACCGTGACTTTGGTCGGTGATGCTCTCGATGGTACTTTCTATATTCAAGTTCTGCCTCAGACGCTGAGCGGCGGTTATACCTTGACAATGCTTAATGATGAAGATTTGTCTTATACTCAGGAAGTAACTTCATCGGTTGCCTTGTCGAGCTCTCAGGCTTATGATCTCGGTTCTTTCTCTGGTATGGAGTGGGTTGAGGCTGTCAATCCAAATCCTACGACTGTGCCTTCGTTCAACCTGATCAAGGCCAGCTTCGAAGAGGCTGATTTTAATATCGTTTCAGAACCAGGGTTTGAAGATTATCCTCTCTTGGCGTTGAATGATCGTACAAATTGGCGTATCCATACAAGTGCTCTGACTACTGAAGCTCATGAGGGTAGTGTTGCTATCACAGTAGCTAATCCAGACCCTGGTGTGTGGTTCGATCTTGCAATGCAGGCTATCGCTTTGAGAGCCAATACAGATTATGTGTATTCTGTTTGGGGAAAGACGGGAACACCTAATGTGTATACTGGTGTACAATCATATTCGCCAAATGGTGGTGACGAAAATCTTCGACATGAGATCCATGGTCCTTCTACGTGGCCTATTAATGCGGATTGGTCAAACCAAACGTTGGAGTTTACTTCGGGGCCTACTGTTTTCTATGCTGATGTATTCTGTGGAATCTGGGGTGATGAAGGGGCTTTTTTCACAGTGGACGATATTTCATTGACCCCGCGTGGATATGATAAGAAATCAATGGATGCAACTACTGCATCAGTGCTTGGAACAATGTCAAATACGACATTCTCGACTATTACTGATCTTGGTAAAGCTGTTATGTGGAAAGGTCTTGATGGTAAGTTGAAGGTCGCTCTTTCAGATGTTACCATCAAAGGTACTCACTATGATAATGCAATTGCAATTACTGATGCAGAGGATGTAAATGGCCCAATCAGTATTACTAACTTTGTAAAAGAAGGTGGTGCGCTGACCCCGATTATGGTGGCTGGTGAAGGTGAAATCTCGATCGTTCCTAATTCTGTATTTACCTTGAATGGCAAAACCTACATGCACTATTTTGCAAAAGCGGCAGATGGAGCGGATGCTGATACATGGACAGCTGCTTCTGCAGGGTTCCTTGTGTCTGAAGATGATGGACTGACTTGGACGAAAGGTACAGGTACATGGAGTGGAGCTGGTTGTTTTGTTGAAGCTTCTGTTTGCGAAAAAGATGGTATGCTTTATATGGTCGGAGCAAAAGCTGGTCGCGCTGTTAAGGGAAATGTCTTTGCAAATATATATGTGGCCCGCACAAGTGCTAGTGGCGACTTTACTGATCCTACAGCTTGGGAATATTTTGATGGTCTAGCTTGGCAGAGCGGTGATGAGTCTGTATGTAATATTAATACATGCTGCATCGCTGTGGGATGTACTAGTGAACCTGCTATCGTTTATAATAGCAAATTTGATCGCTTTATGATGATTTATCGCTCGAATACTCATGGAGGTTTGGTATTCCGTGATGCAGATGCTGTCGATGGTTTCTGGTCGGGTGAAAAAATCATCACTGATGACGATGTGATTGGTGGAAAGAGCTTCGCTCCTTCAGTACTTGAGGTTTCTGCTGACGGTGAACTGGTGATGGCTGCACCGCAGTTGTAATGAGATCTGTATAAAACTGATTTTGCGGTCGGTATTATACAAAATATAAATCAGGGACGCTCCTCATGAAAAGCCTCATGAGGAGCGTCTTCTTTTGGGAAATGTTGCAAACTATATAAGACGAGAACGGTTGGTTGCTTCTGAGAAAAGAGACATCCCCGCCACATGTGAATGTGACAGGGATGTCTCTTTTTAATCATCGAGATTCTATTTTCTCGTTGTGGAGCCGGAGGGAGTCGAACCCTCGTCCAAACAAGGAACCCGAAAGCTTTCTACACGCTTATCCTCAGTTTAATCCTCCTGTCTGCACCCGGTATGAGGCAACCTAATACAAACCCCAGTCTGTTGATTTTTGCCTTGGCTCACAGACATCTGCCATGACTATCTCTCCTGAGATGATACCCCATATGTCATATGCCGAAGAGCAGAACATCTGACGGGATACTCGTCGGCCGACTTCCTTGAGCCGGCGGATTAAGCTAATTCTACTTGGTAAAATTAGGCAGCGAGTGCGTAGCTATTATTGCCATTTGATTGTTGAGCGTTGATATTTACGAGCCACCGCACAATGCTCGGCGTGCTTACAATCAGACTCTGCCTGCTGTCAAAACCGGTCGGCCCCGACGGACAGCGTCTTGCATTGCAAAACCTTTGCAAATATAACTATTTTTCCTCTTATGGAAACGATCATTATGCCGAATATATTTTGGTGACGCCGCTGGTTTGCTCATGAAAAATCGTTAAATTTGTCAAATATAAATTGTACGAATTATGGAACAAGAGCCCGTGATCAGACTCCGTGGCGTATCGATTTTTCATGACCGCGATATGGGTAAACGTCACCGTAGCCGTGAAGCGGTTCTGGTGGATGTGAATCTCGATGTGGAGCCCGGTGAATTGGTCTATCTGATCGGACGTGTGGGAAGTGGTAAAAGTTCATTGCTCAAAACTTTGTATGGCGAATTGCCATTGTGTGAAGGCGCGGGAAGTATTGTGGGTTTCGATTTACGGACTCTGCGCAGGCGGGATGTCCCTTATTTGAGACGTCGTCTCGGTATTGTTTTCCAGGATTATCAATTGCTGACCGATCGGAATGTGTTTCACAATCTCCGTTATGTGATGAAAGCTACTGGTTGGCGTAATGAACTTGATATACGTACAAGGATTGCCGATGTGCTCGAACTGGTTGGATTGCATGGGCAGGAGGCAAAAATGCCGTTCCAACTTTCCGGCGGTGAACAGCAACGTGTGGCAATTGCCCGAGCACTGATCAATAGTCCGAAAGTGATTCTGGCCGATGAGCCGACAGGGAATCTCGACCCGACGGCTGCTGAGGATATTATGGGATTGTTCGATGCCATTCGCCAGATGGGGTGTGCAATCGTAATGTCTACTCATAATATCGGTAATATTCAGCAATTTCCGTCTCGTACATTGCGATTTTCTCAGGGCCGTGTCGAGCCTGTTGACATTCATTCCATTCTTGGTATTCCGGAAAGAATTTAGTACCTTTGTAAGTCTTCGGGAGGTTGTAACAACCAGTACCCGAACAAAGATACGCCGTGTCGTATCATGTTTTATTTCAGTTTGATAATAGAATTTATGTAGATAAAATGAGCACTGAAGAAGTAAATAAAAACGTACAGCAGGAAGAGGATTATTCGGCGTCGAGTATTCAAGTGTTGGAAGGGCTCGAGGCAGTACGTAAGCGACCTGCAATGTACATTGGAGATATCGGTATCAAAGGGTTGCACCATCTCGTATACGAAGTGGTCGATAACTCGATTGATGAAGCACTGGCTGGACATTGTTCTGATATCGATGTGACGATTAATGAGGATAATTCAATTACCGTAGCCGATAATGGCCGTGGTATCCCGACCGATTTCCATGAAAAGGAAGGTAAGTCGGCCCTCGAAGTCGTATTGACCGTGTTGCATGCCGGTGGTAAGTTCGATAAAGGCAGTTACAAGGTATCTGGCGGTTTGCATGGTGTCGGCGTTTCGTGTGTCAATGCTTTGTCTACTCTGTTGATCGCTGAAGTACACCGGCAGGGCAATATTTATGTTCAGAAATTTAGTCGCGGGGTGCCCCTGGGCGATATTCAGGTTGTCGGCCAAACGGACCGGA
>CASDSC010000015.1 GCA_949283215.1 uncultured Alistipes sp.
ATATCCGGGCATCAGCACGTCTTTATATTTATCGGCAAGCTGCTGCAGCAACACGAACAGGCTGCGCACATCATCGGCCACCTCCTTGACCTGCCGGCGCAGGAAAATACGCAGATCGACCAACACCTGATCATTGCGCGACCGACCGCTGTGGATTTTTTTACCTGCCTCTCCGATTCGTTCCGTAAGCAGAAATTCGACCTGCGAATGAACATCTTCGACGCCTTCGTCGATCCGGAACTTTCCAGCCATGATTTCACGATACACCTGTTTCAATTCGCGCTGTACCGCATCGAGTTCATCGGGAGTCAGCAATCCGATCGTTTCCAACATACGCGTATGGGCCAACGAACCAAGCACATCGGCCTCGGCCAACAACAGGTCCATCTCACGGTCACGACCTACGGTAAACGTCTCGACCGCTTTGTTGACATCTTCATTTTTCTGCCAAAGTTTCATCTTCGCGACAATTTAAAGTATGGATGAAAGCATTTTAATATACAATTCGATTCCTTCCCTGATTTCGGAAAGGCCTACCCACTCGTCAGCGCTATGCGAACGTGCCGAGTCACCCGGGCCCAATTTGAGCGAAGGGATATCGAGCAGCGCCTGATCGGAGGTCGTGGGCGAACCATAGGTTGTACGTCCGAGGGCGAGACCTGCCAACACGATCGGATGTTGAGGATCGATCGACGACGGTTTGAGACGAGTCGAACGCGGTTTCACTTCGCATGCTACATGCCGACGGATCTCATCGAGTACCTCCTCGTTCGTATAACGGTCCGTCACCCGGATATCGACCGTAAACCGGCATTCGGCCGGCACAACATTGTGTTGGGTCCCGGCACCGATGATCGTCACGCTCATCTTGACCGCACCGAACAAGTCACTCTGTTTCGGGAAACGATAGGTGCGGAACCATTCTATATCGGGCAAAGCACGATAGATTGCATTGTCTCCCTCCTCGCGGGCCGCATGCCCGGCTTTGCCGTGCGCAATGCAATCGATCACCATCAGCCCCCGCTCCGCAATGGCCAATTGCATTTGCGTCGGTTCCCCCACAATGGCGAAATCCAAAGGGCCCAACATCGGGAGGATCGATTCGAGTCCGTCGGCTCCGCTATTTTCCTCTTCGGCCGTAATCGCCACACATAGGTTGTATTTCATACCCGCCCGATCGTAAAAATGACGAAAGGCAGCGAGCAACGAAACACCACTGGCTCCGGCATCGTTACTACCGAGGCCATAAAGACGATCGCCCTCGACAGTCGGCGCAAACGGATCCCGGGTATAAGCCCCATTGGGTTTCACCGTATCGTGATGCGAATTGAGCAGAATCGTCGGTTTCAACGGGTCGAAATAACGATTGAAAGCCCAAACATTATGCTTATGACGACGGGTCTGAATTCCGTGATTCCTCAGAAAGTCATCGATAATCTGGGCGGTTTCGGCCTCCTCGCGACTGAACGAAGGGGTAGCGATCATTTGTTTCAACAGGCCGACCGCCTCGTTATAAAGCTGTTCGGTAGATTCGTTTGCCATCATGCTGAGATTTACTGATTCATTTTACGCTGACGTACCGCCTCGAACAACATGACGGCGGCAGCGGCACTCACATTGAGCGACGCAATGGTCCCCACGATCGGAATGGCCAGTTGTACGTCGCACATTTTGAGAATCTCTTTCGAGATACCGGTATCTTCGCTGCCCATGATGATCACCGTGGGTTTTACCAAATCGGCTTTGAACAACAGCGTATTACTTTTTTCCGTAGCAGCCACAAGCTGCATGCCCTGCTGTTGGAGCAATTTGAGGGTATTGCGCAGACTCCCCACCCGACACACAGGGATCAGGTTGAGTGCTCCGGCCGAAGTTTTGACTGCATCGGCATTGACCGGGGCCGAGTTCTTCATCGGCACGACAAGCGCATGGGCTCCGGCGCACTCGGCACTGCGGGCGATCGCTCCGAAATTACGCACATCCGTTACACCGTCGAATACGATGATGAGCGGCGCCTCATCCTCCGGGATGGACTCAAGCACCTCGACGAGATCGGCATATTCAATAGGAGAGATAGTTGCGACCACCCCCTGGTGATTCCCGCGCGTCATCCTGTTCAATTTTTCGACAGGGACCTCCTGCAGATTGAGTTTCCGGGCACGACAGAGCTCACGCAACTCGTTGACAAGAATACCCTCTGCACCTTTCTTCACAAAAATCTTTTCCAACTGACGTCCGGCCTCGATCGCCTCGATCACCGGGCGAACCCCGAACAGCATCGTATCGTCGCGCGTCACCTCATCACGACGCATCCGATCGCCATAGCCGGTTTCTGCCTCATGACGCATATTTTGCCGGTCCGTTTTACGGTCGCTACGATCGTTCTTCCGCACCACATACTCCCGGTCATATGCCCGATCTCGCCCACTCAGACGATCCCGGATCCGTTCGCCTACCGACCGACGATCCGTACCGGAATCTTGCCGATTTTGCCGTTCCGGAGACATTTTTTCATACCTCTTCGCATCGAGTCCAGCCCCCTCATCATCTACCCACTCTTGCCGCATCGGTTCCTCCTGTTTCGGGATGAACTCACGACTACGCGACCGACTACCGGGCGGATCAGCCATAAAACGTTCAACCCGGTTGTCGATACGAGCCGCACGAACAGGCTCCGGACGCATTACCTGCTCATCTTTCTGAGCTTCTGCGTCCGTCCAATCACGATCGGCCGCTTGTTCGGGTCTTCTGCGATCCCGATCGTCATTCATATCCGACATGCGCTGACGCGATGTACGGCTACGATAGGTCTTGTCATCCGAATGCGATGCCATATCTTTTACTTATTAAATTTATCCAGTTCCTCGTGCAGGCATTCCCAATCGGCAATCAGCTCATTCATCTCTTTCTTCAATGCCTCGTACTGTTTATATACCGAGCCGTCGGACAGGTCAATCCCGTATGCCGCCGGATCGGCCATCTGGCGATCCATCTCATCTACTCGGGCCTCCAGTGCCGCAATTTCATCTTCTACTTTGGAAATCTTACCCTGTATTTTACGCACCTGACGCTCCTGCTCGCGCTTCTCCTCGTACGATATTTTGCTCGGTTCGTTTCGGACAGCCTTTTCGGTACGGGTCTCTTCCCGCTTGACCTCCAGTTCGCGAAGCGAGTTCAGATGTTTTTTCTCCAGGAAATCGTAGATCCCGCCCAAATACTCTTTGACATGCCCGTCGCGGAATTCGTACACTTTGTCGACCAAACCGTCGAGAAACTCACGGTCGTGCGAAACGACGACCAAGGTTCCGTTATACTCCTGCAACGCTTTTTTCAGGATGTCTTTCGAGCGCATATCCATATGGTTGGTCGGCTCGTCCAGGACCAACAGGTTGTAGGGTTCGAGCATCAACCGGGCCATCGCCAGCCGCGCGCATTCGCCCCCGGAGAGCACCTTGACTTTTTTATCGATATCTTCGCCCCGGAACAGGAAAGCAGCCAAAATATCGCGCAGACGGGTCCGGATATCGCCGACAGCTACCCGATCGAGCGTATCGTAAACGGTAAAATCGCCATTCATCAGGTCATCCTGATTCTGCGCATAATATCCGATATGCACGTTATGCCCGATCTTGATCTCACCCTCGGAAGGTTCCAGCTGACCGATCAACATCCGGGCGAAAGTGGTCTTACCCTCTCCGTTACGGCCGACGAGAGCGACTTTTTCGCCCGCCTCGATCATGAATTCCGCACCACCGAAAATAAACTTGTCGCCAAACCTCTTACCTGCCTGCTTGACTTCAGCCACAATGCGACCCGAACGCGGAGCCGGCGGGAATTTGATATTAAGCGCCGAGAGATCTTCTTCTTCGATTTCGATCCGATCGAGTTTTTCGAGTTGTTTGATTCTCGACTGCACCTGATTGCTTTTGGTCGGTTTGTAACGGAACCGTTCGATAAACTCTTCGGTTTTTTCGATCATGCGTTGCTGATTGGCATAGGCAGCCATCAACTGTTCCCTGCGTTCATGCCTCAATTGCACATATTTACTGTACGAAGCCTTATAATCGTAAATCTTACCCAACGAGATTTCAACGGTACGATTGGTAACGTTATCGAGAAAGGCCCTGTCGTGCGAAATCAGTACGACCGCACCATTGTAATCCTTCAGATAACCCTCGAGCCACTCGATACTTTCGATGTCGAGATGGTTGGTCGGTTCGTCGAGCAGGAAGATGGAAGGGCGGCGCAACAGCAACTTGGCCAATTCGATACGCATGCGCCAACCGCCGCTGAATTCGCACGTCGGGCGACCGAAATCACTCCGGCGGAATCCGAGGCCCAACAAGGTTTTTTCGATCTCGGCATCGCGATTATCCCCACCCAACATATGGTACCGGTCCGTGGCATCGTTCAGCTGATGGATCAACTTGGCATACGCATCACTCTCGTAATCGGTACGGACGGTAATCTGTTCGGTAAGCCGTTCGATCTGCGCCTCAAGTTCGAGCACCTCTTTGAAAGCCGTGGCGGTCTCTTCGAAAAGGGTAGTCGTATCGGCCACCTTCATCTGCTGGGGCAAATAGCCGATGGTACACTCGCCATTACGCGTCACAGCGCCTGAGGTAGGCTGCTGTTCACCGATCAACACCTTGAGGAGCGTTGATTTGCCCGCGCCGTTTTTTCCGACTAAGCCGATACGGTCACGAGGATTGATAAGGAAGGAAATATTGCTAAAAAGATCCCAACCGCCGAAACTGACGGTCAGATTATCGATAGAAATCATGCGTTTTTTCTACACTTACTCTGCATTCAACATCTGCTCGATCGCCTCGACCGGATCGGGCGCGCCGAACACCGAACTGCCTGCTACCAACACGTCGCATCCTGCGGCGAACAACATACCGGCATTTTGGGGCGACACACCGCCATCGATTTCGATCAGCGTTTTCAGGTTCTGCTGATCGATCATCGACCGTAATTTACGCACCTTGTCGACACTTTCGGGCATAAATTTTTGGCCACCGAAACCGGGTTCGACACTCATCACGAGCACCAGGTCGCAAAGCGGCAACACATCGGCAATCGTTTCGACCGGAGTCGCCGGTTTAATCGAGACACCAGCCAACACACCTGCCTCCCGGATCATCCGCAAGGCAGCCGGAAGATCCTTCGTCGCCTCAGCATGGATCGTAACAAGGGCAGCGCCCGCCTCAGCAAAACGCCGTACATACTTTTCGGGTTCGACGATCATCAAGTGTACATCGAGGAATTTCGTGGTTTCTTTGGCGATGGCAGCCAATACGGGGAAACCGAACGATATATTGGGGACAAATACTCCATCCATGACGTCGATATGCAACCACTCGGCCGCACTGCGGTCGATCATTCGGGTATCGTCGGCCAAATAACCGAAATCGGCCGAAAGCATGGAAGGCGAAATGATACGTGCCATATTACGTCGATTTTAATCTATACGGCAAAGATAGCAAACTTATCGGAACCCACCTATGTCCAGTGGGTAATCTGGCATTTTTTCGTCACGTGGTTATGCCATTTTATCGGGAGCAACGGGGCGCATCGCTCCACAATATGCTCGCGATGCAATGTACCTACAAACATCACGAATCATATTCCACTATTTCAAGCGATCATTTCCCGTTCCCGCATCTTTGATTACCTTTGTGTAGGGAATGCTTCCGCCAGACAAACGCAACCCGGCCATCCGGTAACCACACTGTCGCCGAGTTATCCGAACGGAACAGCCCTGCTATCGGTTAAAACGTCGATTATTCCCTATAAAACATCACATTATGCCTGGAGAAATTCTCTATTTGCTGATCGGTCTTGTTCTCGGAGCCCTTGTCGTCTATGTAGCCTATCGGCAGGTTCTGCGACGTGCCACGGACGAGATTACACGCCAACAGACACTATACACTGAAACGAATGCACGGTATGAAGCGGCGCTTACAGGACGTGATGCAGCATTGTCAGCAGCGCGTGAAGCGAATGCGACACTGATCCGGGAAAAAACCGAGGCTATTTCGAAAAACGAAGCATTGACCGAGAAACTACGGACCCAACGGGCCGAACTCGAAGAGATCGAGTCACGTTTCCGGGCCGAATTTCGCAACCTGGCGGGGGAGATCCTCGAGGAGAAGAGCCGGCAATTCAAAGAGACGAACCGTGAATCGCTCGAAGGTTTGCTCAAGCCGTTCAGTGAACGCATCAAAGATTTCAAGGAGCGCGTGGAGCAAATCTATCAGACGGGGAACGAGCAGCACGGGGCATTACGCAACGAGATTGGTCGTTTGGCCGAATTGAATCGCCGCATTACCGAAGAGACAGTCCATTTGACGAATGCCCTCAAGGGGAACTCGAAGGTCCAGGGAGACTGGGGCGAAATGATTCTCGAGACGATTCTCGAGAATTCGAACCTGCACCGGGGCATCCATTATTCCATACAAGAGAATCTGAAAGACGAAACAGGGGCAAATCTACGTCCCGATGTGATTTTACGTTTGCCCGACCGCAAGCAGGTAGTGATCGACTCCAAAGTGTCGATCACGGCATTTGTCAATTATACGGCCTGCGACGACCCTGCAGAAAGGCAACGTCTGTTGCACGACCACCTGCGCTCGGTCCGTGCGCACGTCGACGAACTGGGCAAAAAAAGCTATCAGAAACTGGTCGATTCGCCCGATTTCGTCATCATGTTCATACCCAACGAACCGGCCTTTCTGACAGCCCTGCAGAATGACCCCACAATCTGGAGCGACGCATACAACAAGAAAGTGATCATCAGCAGCCCGACCAATCTGTTCGCCCTGCTCAAAATCGTCGACGATCTGTGGAAACGGGACAACCAGAATCGCAACGCCCTGATGATCGCCAAACAGGGCGCCGACTTGTACGATAAATTCATCGGTTTCGCTGAGACCCTCGGGGCCCTTGGGAAGAATATCGAGCAGGCCCACACAAATTATGACAAAGCGATCGGCATGCTCAAAACCGGCAAGGGGAATCTGGTCAGTCGCACAGAACGGCTACGCGAATTGGGGGTAAAGGCTACGAAATCGCTTCCCGCCCAATTAGCAGATTTCGAAGACGATGCTACCGACAATACAGGTACATTATCTTCAGAATACCAAGAACAAACGAAGCAAGAATTTTAGTACGAATTTGCTAAAGACCAACTACGACAGTGCTTTCACCAGAGCAGCCCGAAAACCATTAGGATCAAGATCGTACTGTACTTCACCTTTGTGAAAAATGGAAATTGCCCCTGTCTCTTCAGAGACCACGACGACCACAGCATCCGAGATTTCAGCCATACCGAGCGCCGCGCGGTGACGCATACCGAACGAATCGGGCACCCCAGGTTCAGCCGTGGAAGGCAGGATACATTTTGTGGCTTTAATCCGGCCGTCAGTAATAATCATCGCCCCGTCGTGAAGTGGAGAATTTTTAAAAAACACATTACGAATTAATGATGATGTCACTTTAGCATCCATAATCACTCCGGTCTCAGCAATCGTCGACAAATCGCTCTCCTGCTGAATCACGATAAGTGCCCCGGTTTTTGTATTTGACATATCGAGACATGCCTTGACAATCGGATGCACGATTTCCATATGTTCGTTTTGGTACTCTTTGGGGTCAAACAATTGGCTGATCATCGCCAGACGGCGATTATTGTTACTGGTTCCGAGCATATGGAGGAAACGGCGTATTTCCGGCTGGAAGACAATAGCTAAGGCCAAGACACCCATGCCGATAATGTGCCCAAGAATTGCGGAAAGCAACTCCATATTCAAGGCCCTTACCACAACCCAAAGCAGATAAATGATCAGTATCCCCATCAGGATACTTGGTGTATGCGTACCACGCGTCAACCTGTAAATCTGGTACAAGATGACAGCTACGACCAGAATATCAACGATATCAATAATCGTGATCTGAATAAAATCCATGCCTGTAAAGGACGTTTTAGACGAATACAAATCTACATGTTTTTTTCGAAATATCCAGAGCTTTCATTATAAGGGGCATTTTTAGATAACCACTCGCGACGAATCAACCCCGAATCATAATTAAATATTTATATACCGACCTTGTGACAACGCGCCATCTGGCTATTTATACAACCAGCAGGATAATTATTCCCTCACACCGACCAACATTTTCCCATGCGCAACGATAAAGTATGAAAAAAGGCGGTCCCCGAATCTCGGGACCGCCTTTCTAGAGCAAATATTCAACCATTACTGAGCTACGACTTCAGCTTTGGCTTTCGATTGTTTTGTTTCTTCTTTGTGCTTACGGGTCATCAAGTCGTATGCAATCGGAGTTGCAACGAAGATCGACGAGAAAGTACCGATCACGATACCGAACATCAAAGCGAATACGAAACCGCGAATCACTTCACCACCGAACAAGAAGATTGCCAGCAATACGACAATGGTTGTTCCAGAAGTATTAATCGTACGCGAGAGTGTACTGTTGATTGCGTTATTGATATTATCCTTGATTTTACGTTTCGGGAAATCATGCTGATATTCACGGATACGGTCGAAGATCACCACCTTGTCATTGATCGAATAACCGATAATCGTCAGGATGGCAGCGATGAACGACTGATCAACCTCCAGCGGGAAAGGCAGCAATCCATGGAATACGGAGAAAAGGCCGATTGTCAGGAAAGCATCGTGAGCCAGCGCGATGACACTCCCCACACCCCATTGCCAACGGCGGAATCGCATGATAATATAGAGACCGATAGCCAAAAGGCTGAAAAATACGGCGATAAACGAGTTGACCGTGATGTCGTGTGCCACGCTCGGTCCTACTTTTTCAGCCGAGATGATACCGTACTGACTGGTTGCAGTGGTAGCAAATTGCTCAAAGGTCAATGGTTGTGCAAACAAAGACTGTAAAGATTGGTAGAGCAACTGTTCCACCTGTTGAGTAGCCTCACTACTTTGGTCATCGAATTTATACTGGGTAATGATACGCATCTGATCTTCACGACCGAACTGCTGTACCTTGACACTCTTGGTTGCGTCATCCCCTTCAGCAGCGTTGAAACCAGCCTCCAAAGCTGAACGCACCTGATCAGCAGTCACGTTCTGATCGAATTTAACCACGAACGAACGACCACCAGAGAAATCGACACCGTAATTCATACCACGCAGGAACAGCGAAGCGACACTAATGAGAATCAACGCAGCCGATACTGCATAAGAGTATTTACGGATATTGATAAAATTGACTTTTGTATTGCTCAAGAAATTTTCCGTCCAACGGTTCGAGAAACGGATGTTCTTACCAGCATTGAGCATAGCGACAAAGATCAAGCGGGTAATAAAGATCGCGCAGAACAACGAAGTGATAATACCGATGATCAAAGTGGTTGCAAAACCTTGTACAGGACCTGTACCGAACATGAACAATACGATACCCGTAATGATTGTCGTCACGTTCGAGTCAATAATGGCCGACATGGCGTTTTTGAAACCAGCCGTAATTGACAGACTCAACCCTTTACCAGCACGCAGTTCCTCTTTGACACGCTCATAAATAATCACATTGGCATCTACTGCCATACCCATCGTCAATACAATACCTGCGATACCGGGGAGGGTCAACACGGCCCCAAACGATACCAACACGCCAAACAGGAAGAACAAGTTGGCCACCAGAGCGATACATGCCACTATACCGGCAGTATTGTAGAAGAAGATCATATAGATCAGCACCAATACGAAAGCCAGAACAAACGAAATCATACTAGCATCGATCGATTCCTGACCGAGCGAAGGACCGACCACGGTATCCTGGATAATTCGAGCCGGAGCAGGCAATTTACCCGATTTGAGGACGTTCGCGAGGTCTTTTGCTTCCTGAATCGTAAAATTACCGGTAATTTCCGAACGACCTCCCGTGATTTCGCCATTCACGGTCGGAGCCGAATATACATAACCGTCAAGGACGATCGCGATATTTCCACCGATGTTATCGGCAGTCAAACGAGCCCATGTACGAGCCCCCGCAGCATTCATAGTCATACTTACCGTAGCCGCAGAACCTTGCTGAGCATAATCTTCGCGGGCTTCAACGACAGCACCGCCATCGAGCGGAGCTTTTCCATCACGCGTATTGGCCTTGATTGCATAGAGTTCGAAAACAGAACCAGCCTCATCGATCGCCTTCACACCCCACATGAGTTTCAAATCACGAGGCATGAGTGCCTTCACTTGCGGCATGCTCATGTAACGATTTACCGCAGCCGTATCATAAGACATTGCACGACCGATAATCGGACCGCTACCTACAGCACCGCTTTGAGGATCTGCAATCGGATTGAGTTTTGAGAACAACGGGAACAGAGCTGCCAACGCCTGTTCGTTACCGAGCGAGTCGGTCACTGTCTGGTCAAGTTGAGCGACCAAACTGGTTGAATCATTCTCTTGCTCAACAACGGTTTCACTCACTTCCTCAGTCACTACTTCAGCTGGAGTCTGCTCTTGCTGAGCCGCCTCAATATCAGCAATCACCGAATTGGCTTCGAGCAACAAAGGATAAATTTCCGTATTGTTATAAGTTGCCCAGAATTCAAGGCTTGCAGTTCCTTGCAACAGTTTACGCACACGCTCGGGTTCCTTGATACCCGGGAGTTCCACCAAAATGCGGCCCGAGTTTTCGAGACGCTGAATATTGGGTTGTGTCACACCGAAACGGTCAATACGGTTCCGCAACACGTTGAACGAATTTTCGATGGCCCCATCGACCTGACTGCGCAACACGCGAACCACCTGTTCGTTGGTAGAAGTCGGGGTAATCTGTTCTTTCAATTCGGGGGTATTGAAAATATAACTCAATTTACCGCCCCCGGACAATTTCTCGTACGCATTGACGAACAACGTCAAATAATCAGTTGTACTGTTAGCCTGTTCAGCTTTTGCCTGAGCCAAAGCCTGATTAAAAATCGGATCTTTACTGTCGTTCGACAAAGCGCGAACCACATCCTCGACCGAAATCTCAAGCATCACGTTCATACCGCCCTTGAGGTCAAGACCGAGGTTAATCTCTTTCTCCTTGCACTCTTTATAGTTGAACTTGATAAAACCCAGATTATACACGGTCTTGGATTTGACCGAGTCGAGATAATCCTGTTCCTTCAGGTCGTCTCCTGCTGCATATTCAGCCGCTTTTTTCTCGACATGCCGTGTCACGAACGTAAACGACAACTGATACGCACAAGCGATCGCAAGGACGATCGCCAGAAATTTTATTGCACCTTTATTCTGCATTGTTGTGTAGAGTTATGTATTTTAATTGTTTTTCTGAATACTAATTTTCGGTTCTACCCACATTTCAGGCTTGCAAACCTACACATTTTTTTGACGAAAACCAACAGGCGTCCCCCTAAATAAATAATTTTTACTTACTTTGGCAACGATCTCACCGAGGGAAGGGAGAGACTAAACCGAAAGTTTTTTGAGCCGGCAAGCCCGGAGCCACTAAAATATCGCAAGGGAATGAGTGAAAAATTTTGGATCATCCAGTATTTGCAAGAATTTTTGGAACATTTGAACATAAGTACCGGGTTGTCGACCCTGATTACATTCATCACAGCCTGTGGTATAGTGGTCGGTTTTGTATTTCTCATCGACTGGGTAGGTACGAAATTACTGATACGATTTCTGCATGTTGTAATCCGCCGGAGCACGACATTATGGGACGATTTTCTCTATCAGCGGCGCTTTTTCAACCGCATGATCCGTCTGCTTGCAGTGATTGTCGTGCAAGCCTCCCTACAGACCCTTTTCAAGGGATACAATCCCTCTGTCATCGTCCATCTTCAAACGGCCGTCAACATTGTACTGATATGGATCATCACCTTGCTGATCAGTTCCTTTCTGAATGCGTCTAACGACATGTACGAGACCAAACCCCAGGCGCGCCGTAAGTCGATCAAAGGGTATATCCAGAGTGCGAAGATCGTCATCTATGTACTGAGCGGCATCATTACCATATCCGTGCTGCTGGGCAAAAGCCCGGAAGACCTGTTGATCGCCATGGGTGCTTCGGCCGCCATCGTGACACTTGTGTTCAAAGACACGATTTTGGGGTTCGTAGCCTCGATCCAGCTATCGGCACAGGACATGGTACGACCGGGCGATTGGATCGAGATGCCCAGCAAGAATGCCGATGGCGTGGTAACCGACATCAACGTGAACAGCGTGAAGGTGCGCAACTGGAATAATACGGTCACGATGGTTCCGATCTATTCGCTGGTCAGCGAATCGTTCACCAACTGGCGCAACATGGAGGAGAGCGACGGGCGACGGTTCAAGCGGCAAATATTGATCGATACGGCGACGATCCGCATTTTTTCCGACACAGAGACCGAGGCGTTGTATGCGCGTACCGAGATCGCGCCGTACGCGGCACGTATTTCTGCATTGGCTGCCGAGAACAACCCGGCAACGTTCATGACCAACCTCAGATTGTTCCACGCCTACATCGAGGCGTTTGCCGAGCGACACGCACAGATCGACCAACGGCAGCCCTTTATGGTGAAATACATTTCTCAAACAGAATATGGACTAACCCTTGAGTTCTACGGTTTTTCCCGTCAAAAAGATCTGATTCCCTACGAGAAAGTCGTAGCAGGCATTTATGAGAATCTGATAGCCTTGGCACCAATCTTCGACCTACATCTCTACCAACGGGTGGGATTCGGCACGCCGACATCAGCGACCGGAAATCCGGCGTCCCCGCTCTCCTAAACGACAGTTCTCCGGATACCCATCGCGTAGTACCACACATGCTGATCGTTTCCATCCACAATGGGAAACGATCAGCATCCTGTATCTTCCCCTTCTCCAACTTACTGCAACGTTTTCACATCACCACAAGGTTTGCACAACCGACATTTTGGCTCCCGCTTTACAATTGGTTCTTCAAACACGAGCCCATGATATGCAAACTTTCCATTCATTGGATTCCATCGCCTCCCTTTCCACTACGCACAGTCCACAAACCTTTGCCCGATTCTGGGTAAATTGTTATTTTTGCAAGCAGAATCCGACTTATTTCATTTAAATCATGAACAGCCAGCAACTTTTTGAAGCGATACTTCGCAAACGCAGTTTTCTCTGCGTAGGACTCGACACCGACATCCGCAAGAATCCTGAATGCCTTCAGGGGAAATCAGACCCTCAATTCGCTTTCAATAAAGCCATTATCGACGCCACGGCTCCATATGCAGTCTGCTATAAGCCCAATCTGGCCTTTTACGAAGAACATGGGGCCGCAGGCATCTCCTGTTTTGAGAAAACAGTCGCCTACATTCGCGCACAATATCCGGATATCTTTATTATCGCCGATGCCAAACGGGGTGATATCGGGAATACTTCACAGATGTACGCCCGTGCATTTTTCGAACAAAGCACAGTCGATGCGGTAACACTCTCGCCCTACATGGGATACGACACTGTAGCCCCCTTTCTCTCCTACCCGGATAAATGGGCAGTGATACTTGCCTTGACTTCGAATCCGAGCGCAGCGGATTTCGAGATGCAAGAACTGGCCAACGGGCGCAAGTTATACGAACAGGTACTCGCCACATCCTCGACATGGGGGACAACCGACAATACGATGTATGTTGTCGGGGCCACACAGGCCGCCATGTTGGAGACGATCCGCAAGTGGGTACCCGATCATTTCCTGCTGGTGCCGGGAGTCGGGGCACAAGGCGGCAGTCTCGAGGCAGTAGCCCGCTACGGAATGAACAGTCGATGCGGACTGTTGGTCAACAGTTCGCGAGGCATCATCTATGCCGACCGAAGCGAACGTTTTGCAGAGGTAGCCGGCATCAAAGCCCATGAAATGCAACAAGAGATGGATTCCTTGTTGACACAATATCTGAGATAGGTATTGTCACGAACGCTCAATTCATCCAGTTACAACGTAGGATCTGATGGTCCTACGTTTTTTATTGGTCGATAGAGCCATGACGTTGTACAATCTATACTGACCGCTGCTCTTGCGGAGACTCACGATCACAACAAAGGCCAACCGATATGATAAATAAATATTTCTTATCATACTATAAAAATAATTAGTTTTGATTATATATAATTTTACTGTATGTTTGCAATACAGAAACAGAAACAATAAAAACATACAACTATGAAAACACAAAATTTAATCGGATTGGACGCTGCTGGGGCAGCACAGGTTGTCGAATCACTGAGCCGACTTCTGGCCGACTACCAAGTTTTCTACACGAACCTGCGAGGATTCCACTGGTTGATCGAAGGGCCTGATTTCTTCGTTCTCCATGCGAAATTCGAAGAACTGTACGACAATGTAGCCGAAAAGGTCGACGAAATCGCCGAACGCATGTTGACCCTTGGCGGCAAACCGGAGAACCGATTCTCACACTATCTCCAACACGCAACAGTCAAGGAAGTAAGTGGAGTTTCCAATGGCCGCGAGGCATTGCGCAACATTCTCGAAACCTACAGTTACCTGCTTGGTCAAGAACGCCAAGTCCTAGCCCAGGCCTCGGAACAAGGCGATGAAGGCACCGTGGCCCTCATGAGCGACTACATCCGCGAGCAGGAAAAACTGGTCTGGATGTTAACCGCCTACGCCGCCAAGTAAAAATTCGTTTAACATTGACACAGACGTCGCCCCTACCACAACAGTAGGGGCGGCGTTACTTTATGCACACAGTCGTAACCCGCTCAATCACGAATCGGCTACACAACTTACACAAATGCCACCATCACAGACTAATTCCAATGCAACCACCATGCATGGCAGCATAAAGTTAACATACCATGGGCCTGACAGATTAAGCGCGCTCCTGGCCCACATAGATCCAATCAAGTCCACACTCAAAACAGCCCCCTATCCTCTCGTTCTTACTCCATCACGGCAGGCTCAGCTTCGGGATCTGGCAATAACACGAATTTCAGCACGGTATCCGGATCGACATACTCATTGGCAGCTTCGCGCACACTCTCGGGAGTCAATTCTTCGATCATCCGCCGTTGTTCGTCGGCATTGTCCGGCTCAACACCGTAACGATATGCATTCATAATACCGATCAACCAGCTGGCATTCTGTCTGAGCGATGCATCGAGCGCTACACGGCGTTTTTCTTTCACTTTATCAAGTTCCTCAACCGTCGGGCCTTCGGCCAGAAGTTTTTTCAATTCGGAGATCGTACGCTCGAACAAAGCCTCGTAAACGTCGGTATTGGTACCGAAAGCGATATTAAGCTTTGCTTCCGGCTCATGCTCGCGATTTACAGAGCCAGTGGCCGAAACTCCATACACACCACTCATATCAAGGCGCAAACTTTCAAACAGACGAGTATTGAGGATCTCGATAAATGCCGAATAAGCATTCGCCTTGTCTTTATCCCAAGCAGCCTTTTTGACAAATTTCAACGTCACATTGGCCTTTTGCTCGTTACCTTTGAAGAAACGATATTCGGCAGGCCCAGCGGGTGAAGTAAAGTTCTGTTCGACATAACCGACCCGTGACTCTGGGTCGCCCGGTATCCCGCCGATATAGGTCAATACGAACGGTTTCAATGTTTCGAGGTCGACATTACCCACAAAAATATACGTAAAGCCGGCGGCATTACCGAAACGGTCACGGTAGATCTGCTGCGCCCGATCAAAACGCACTTGTTCCAGATTTTCTGGAACAGGCCAACGGCTACGACGCGGATTTCCGTTATTCATAATTTTAGTCACCTCGTATCCGAAATAGTTATTCGGACTCTCGAGCAAATGGGCATACTCACTCTTGACAGACTGCATCAGACGTACGAAAGCGGTCGAATCGAAATAAGGCGCCGTATGGTATAGATACAATAATTCGAAAAACTCCTTGGTCTCACGCGGAGCGAAACGTCCCGACATCGATTCGTTGTACAATACGAGCGATTGTGTGAGCGACATTGTCGTACCCGCCAACAAGCGTTTGAGTTGCACGTTATTGATCCCGTTGACTCCGCTTTCGTCCTGAATGGCGGTAGCATACAGTGCCGACATGTCATCTTCAGGTCCATACATCGAGAAACCTCCATTCGAAGTGGCGCGGAAAAGAATCTCGTCGTTTTTGAAATCAGTAGGCATGAAGACAACAGTGGCTCCATTCGAAAGTTTCCACTCGGTGAGATTCAGGTCGGGCAACGTCCGTTCAGCAACAATAGAACCGGCCTTAGGGGTATAATCCATCAATTCGGTAACCAGCACTCCTTCGTCATAGGGTTCGATCTGTACTGTCCGAGCCTTTTCAACGATCTCTCGCAACTCCTGTTCTGACGGATACGTCCGGCTCTCGGGACCCGTCACCACGACCGTTCTGTTTTTCTCAGTCATGTATTGATCCGCCAATTTATTGATCTCCTTCACACTGATTTTGGGCAGTACCTCGTTGATTAAGGCAAATTCATATTCGATACCAGGGATGGGGTCACCGGACAAGAAGTTGACCTGATATTCATCGACATAGAGATCGGAAGCCGTTTTTTCACGTTCATTGTAGTAGCGTTCATAACGAGCCATCAACCGTGCTTTAGCCCGCTCGAGTTCATTTTCGGTAAACCCATAACGCCGCACCCGTTCGTCCTCCGTGACCAGCGTGCGCAAAGCGCTTGCAACACTGTCGGGAGCACAGCGTGCATAACTCGAATAGGTACTTACGCCGCGGAAATAGTTTCCATAGCCCGACTCGGCACTGAAAAATGGCGGATTATCCGATTCGGCGATTTCGGACAAACGCGCATTGATCATCGAGCCGTATAACGAATTGTAAAGCAGTTTTTCGACATAATCGCGCTGGGTCACAATTTTTTCCGGCAGATGTTTATAGGATATCTCGACCGAACATCCCGAGATTTCGGGGTCAGTAGCCACCACTACGCGGATCGAATCGTGATCGGGAACATGACTGACAATGCGTGGACGAGCTGTAGCGGGTGCCGACATGTCCGAGAAACGCGCTTTGATCTGATCTTCAACATATTTCGGATCGATATCGCCGACTACGATCACGGCCAACAAATCGGGACGATACCAGTCATGATAAAATGCGCGTAATTCGTCATAGGTAAAATTCGATATGACCTCGGCTTTACCGATGGGCAACCGTTCAGGATATCGTGAGCCGGCCATCAACACTGGCAAATATTGCTCATGCAACCGGGTCCCAGCATTCCGACCGAGTCTCATTTCTTCGAGAATTACGCCCCGTTCCCGATCGATATCCTCCTCATCGAGATTGAGGTATGCAGCCCAATCCTGAAGGACATTCAACCCCACGTCAATCTTGTCGGCTGCAATGGGGAGAAAATAGACCGTTTCGTCGAAGGAAGTGTACGCATTGAGTTCGTACCCGAACCGCACGCCCATACTTTCCAACATGCCGATCATTTCCGCTTTGGGCCAGGTACGAGTAC
>CASDSC010000016.1 GCA_949283215.1 uncultured Alistipes sp.
ATGGCGGTAGTAGACATTCCCTTGCATCTGAACGGGTTGAAGCGCCTGATCGTACGCTACGGTGCCGAACGGACGTGTGTCGGCTGTCGGATCCGCCGGTCCGATGAACAGATTGTTGATGAAGCGGTCGTCCCCCGAAGCGATTACCGACAAGCCGCGGATCTCTGTCGAATGGGCCTCATGGTAGGGCGTGTAGCGACCAAATTCGTTCCGGATGCCGATTACCCCCGCCATCAGGTTGTGAACGAAGGCACCTCCCTCGGACTGGAGATTGAGCGTCACGGGCGACAGCATAATATTGTTGTCGACCAGGTAGGGCCCATGGTTCACCTCGATGAACATGTCTTCCGCATAACTCTCGTACATCAGATTGCGGGTGACCCGCGTGCCCTGGGTCATCCAGTCGAGCCAGATCGCACGGCAGGTGTGATGGATGCAGTTGCGCGCAATCTCGGTGTCGATCGCCGCATGGAACTTGATGCCCGCTATCTCGGCTCCGTCGAATTGCCGTTTGACCCATATATTATATATGTGGTTGTCGTAGACCTGAGAAAAGGCTGCTCCCTGACTGCCGCACATCCCTGTCTGCTCGCAATTGTAGATCGTATTGCGCCGAACCACGTGCGACCCGATCCGCGATTTGCTCCATCCGTTGCGCAGCGTGCGGAAGGTTACCTCGATGTAATGAATCGAACCGTCCAGGGACGGATCAAGAGTCCAGACGTTATGACCTGTGCCCCGCTCTTTCCCCAGTGTGATGCCCGAGCATTTGGTGTCGTGGATCGTATTGTCTTCAATGATCCACCCTTTGTTCCAATGCGTCGAGATCATTCCGATCTGTTCGGCTGTCGGGGCCCCCCATTGTGTCGCCGCCTGAGAAAAATCAAAACCGCTGATCGTCAGATAATCGATGCCCGGTTGCGACGGATAAAAACAGGTGCGGCGCGCTGAAATCTCGACCATCTCTTTCCGTGGATCGAAATCCTGAAAATTGGCCCAGATCACGCAACTGTCATCGTCGGTTTCGCAGTACCACGTATAACGTTCCCCATCCGGATCGAGTGCCCCGTCCCGAGGTTGGGAAGTCCGGACCCGATCGAGTGATTCGACTTCATAGAGTGATTTGCCGTTGAGGTAGACATCAGCCGTATGGTGAATGCGGCCCCACCCATTGAACCAATCGCCCCACACCTCTTCGCGGAACGGACAGTGCCCCTTGAAGAAACTCATCGGTATCGCGGCACGCCATAACCCCTCGGTTGTCGGTTGCCAGTCGCTCCAGAGTTCGGACCCCTTGATCTCGACACGTTCACCCGGTGCGGCACGGTAGGTAATTCGTTCTGTGTCGCTGAGACCTCCGCGCGGTGGGTCGATCCATTCGCGATACGTCCCGGCATGGACGGTGATCACATCTCCTGGTAGCGCAAAATAGGCCGCGCGTGAGATCGTTTTGTACGGTTGGCTGAGGCTGCCGTCGTTCGTGTCGGACCCGGTCGAAGCATTGACGTGGTATTCGCGGGCCTCGACGCTACTGGCCGTTATCAGAAACAGGGCAAGGGTCAGAAATCGAAAGGTATGCATAGTGGGTAGAGTTAGTTGTTGATAGGTTGAAAATACAGATTTCTGCTGAGATTCCCATGATGGCATGGAGAAAATTAATTTCATGGGAAGATAGATGGTGTGATGATACAAGGGATACGGAGAAAAGGATACGCAGGAGTGAAGGCGCGAAGAGAACTTCATTACAGCCGATACTCAAGAAGCACAAAAAGAGGATATGGCAAGGCGTGTATTGGAGATCTACAGGTAAAGCGGATAGCGCGGAGGGAAAATTGTCGTTTAACCCAGGATCAATGATTATTCATCCGTACAACCCCGAAACGAGAAATATTTCTGCATCAGGTAGCTGTATACGGTTGTTACGATCGTGGCCAGCATCTGTGAGGGCGTAGGATATACCTTGACGACCAGCACGAAAAATTGCAGACACAGATAATTGACTGCCAGCGAACCCAGTGCGGACAGCAAATACCGGATTAATTGGACTCTACCTCGTAATGGCGATGCCTTGAAAGCGATGTTGCGATTTAACCAGAAACCGGTCAGGAAAATAATCGGGTAGATGAGTGCCAACGCCGCTGTGTGGGCTGAAAATACCATAAAGCCCAGGTTGGCATCACTCTCCTGGATTATGTAATGGTAGGCCAAATAGTAGAGTATCCAGCCGAAAACCATGTTGACGACTCCACATACCCCGTAACGAAACGTCTGACGCGGCAGGATCGGTCGGAAAAATGGGAAATAGAAAAAATCGATTATGCGGGTCAGTACCCGTGCTAAACGGGTGGTGGGTACGGCCGGACGCTCTGTGGAGGACGCGGGCATATTGTCGGGTGCCGAAAACTGTGGACGGGTTGAACTCATTTCTTCTGTCGGTTAAGTTGGTCCATAAGCGCATACATCCGGTCTCGGTGGAGGGCAGCCGTCGTGAAATCGAGATCCCGAGCAGCTACTTCCATCATCTCCCGTTCCTTCGCAATCGCTGATTCCAGTTCCTTTGCGGTCGTATAGGTGGCTCGACTTTCTGCAGCCATCGCGTAGCTCCCGCCTTCCGGATAGGTTACACCGACTAGCGATTCGCCCGTCAACGTGGCGTGCTTGCTACGGATCGCCTGGCGAGGCGTATTGTTGTGTTCCATATTGTAGCGGATTTGTTTCTCGCGCCGACGGTTCGATTCTGCTACCGCCATCCGCATCGAGTCCGTCCGCTGCTCGGCATACATGATTACCACTCCTTTGGCATGGCGGGCTGCACGACCTGCCGTCTGAGTGAGCGAACGTTCGCTCCGTAAAAATCCCTCCTTATCCGCGTCCATGATCGCTACGAGAGATACCTCCGGAAGGTCAAGGCCTTCACGGAGCAAGTTGACCCCGATCAGTACATCGAACATCCCTTTGCGCAGGTCGTCCAAAATCTGGACCCGTTCCAGTGTATCGACGTCTGAGTGGATGTACCGGTTGCGGATACCCAAACGGTCGAAATATTTCGATAATTCCTCCGCCATTCGCTTTGTGAGCGTCGTCACCAAGATCCGTTCGTCAAGCTTGGCGCGTTTGTCGATCTCCTCGATCAGATTGTCGATCTGGTTGTCGGTGATCCGGATCTGAATCGGCGGATCGATCAAACCGGTCGGGCGGATCAACTGTTCGACCACCGCACCCTCCGATTTGATCAGTTCGTAGTCGGCCGGAGTGGCGCTTACGTATAACACCTGGCCCACCAAAGACTCCCATTCGTCGAACTTCAACGGCCGGTTGTCCACCGCAGCCGGAAGGCGGTAACCATATTCCACCAGGTTGTGCTTACGGGCCGCATCACCCCCGTACATCGCCCGAATCTGAGGTATTGTCACATGACTCTCGTCGATGATCGTCAGATAATCTTTCGGAAAATAGTCGAGCAGACAGAACGGACGTTGACCCGGTTTGCGCCCATCGAAATAGCGAGAATAGTTCTCGATCCCGGGACAATAGCCCAACTCCTTGATCATCTCCAGATCGTACTCCACACGTTGTTTGATTCGGGCGGCCTCTGTTTCGCGTCCCTGGCGTTTGAAAAACTCGATCTGTTCTCCGAGGTCGAGCTGGATTTGCCGAATCGCGGCTTCGGCACGTTCCGGAGTCGTGACAAACAGTTTGGCCGCATAGATGACTGCGTGGTCTTCCATCGAAATCCGTTGGCCTGTTGCCGGATCGATCAGGGCGATCATCTCGATCTCATCGTCGTAGAACATCACCCGGTAACACGTCTCTCCGAACGGCAGCCGGATATCGAGTGTGTCCCCGTTGACTCGGAATGTCCCGGGTAACAACTCGTTTTCTGTTCGAATATACAGTGCTTGGACAAGAGAATAAAGCAACTTCTTCCGACTGATCACATCGCCCACGTGCAACCCGATCGACATCGTATTGGCGTCTTCCGGGTTCCCAATGCCGTACAGGCATGATACGCTCGATACGACAATGATGTCATTCCGCCGTGACAAAAGCGATGAGGTGGCACTCAAACGCATTTTTTCGATCTCGTCATTGATTGACAGATCCTTTTCGATATATGTGTCCGAGGCCGGCAGATAGGCTTCGGGTTGGTAATAATCGTAATATGAAACGAAATATTCAACCGCGTTTTCCGGAAAAAAGTTTTTGAATTCCCCGTATAGTTGTGCTGCTAGCGTCTTGTTGTGGCTCAAAACCAATGTGGGCCGGTTCAATTGCGCAATGACATTGGCCATCGTGAATGTTTTACCCGAACCGGTCACCCCCATCAACGTGTTGTGCTTGTTGTGGTGGCGCAACGAATCGACAAGCTGCGCAATCGCTTCGGGTTGGTCGCCCGTGGGTTGATATTCTGAAACCAGTTTGAAATCCATACTCTTCCCTTTGCGTGGAATCTGCGGTTTGCCGCCCGTCAAATCTTTACAAAGATACAGAGATCTCGTGAAAATTAAACGGCTTCGGTGAAATTTGTTGTGTCGTGAAGTGGGTGGGGAATTTGAGGGAGCATATTACGTCATTTTGAAGCGTATGGAGATGTGTCCTGGACGTGGGGAAAGAGAGAAAATGATGTCGGAGAGGAGATAGGTTCAGACAAAATATGTTTTACTGCACGTTTTGTTTGTAAGTTATGGCTGAATGGGGTGAGACTTGATGCAGAGATTGTTTAATGTTCTCGATTTTCATATAAAAAACGAGGAAGTTAGATCTCTTTAACTCCCTCGCCTCTGAATCAGTCGGGGTGACTGGATTCGAACCAGCGACAACACGCCCCCCAGAGGTATTTTCTGATTATTCCTTTAATTTGACCACTTGATATTTAGTATCTATTTCACTGATAATCAATAGTTGTGTTATTATTGCATTAGCTTTATTTTTCTTACTTGTGTTCCAAATGTGTTCCACTAAAATATCGTTGGAAACTTATCGGATTAAAATTATTTCTTTTTTTACAAAATGGCTATTTATTGATAATCAGCATATTGAGTGTAATTGCATTAACAAAGGCCCTTAACCTTAAATTTCTCAATCGTATTATAAGAGTATGTAAGGATTTATAGTTTCGTTACGTACATCGGTTAAGGCTATGATAAGTTTTATAAAAAGGAATGATGTTACCAACGCTCAGGGATTGAGTGCCATTCGTTTACGGGTGTGTAAAGATAGGCAGCGCAAATATTTTACGTTGAAAATATTTGCAGATGACCAATATTGGGATGCCGATAACGAATGCTTCGTAATCCTCAAAAATGTACGGGACAAGAAACAGAAGGAAGAAAACGAACAACGCAAGCAATATAATTACATACTCAGCAATTATAGGGTACGGGCACAGGAAATCATAGATCGTTTTAATAGGGAGCATATCGATTGGACTTTGAATCAGTTCGCAGATGCGTTTCTTCATAAGTCGAAGCAAGGTAAAGTGAGAATTTACATGGAGAATTATATCGAGATTCTGCGTGAGACGGGACATATCGGTAATGCGAATTGTTATGCGGCCACTTTAAATATGCTGGGGCACTATGACAACAAATTTGACAAAAGAGTGTTTTCTGAAATCGATATAAAATTTGTAAACGGGTTTGATGTATTTCTGCAAAAAAGAGGATGTAAAGGGAATACAAGAAAGTATTATTTCAAAGCTCTTAGAAGTATCTTGAATAAGGCCATCCAAGAAAAAGAAGCTACAGAGAAAACCTATCCTTTCGGTAAAGGTGGTTTTCAAATAGCGAAATTGGATGAAGAAACGGAGAAACGCTACCTTTCCGTAGCTTCTTTGAATAAGATAAAAAATACAGTATCGCTCAAACCTCAACGGGAGTATGCCCGTAAATTGTTTCTGCTATCTTATTACTGTTACGGAATGTCGTTTATTGATATGGCCTATTTAACGCGAAAAAACATCGTGCATTTTGACGGTGGGGAATATATCGTGTATAAACGTCATAAGATTCAACATCAGAAAAGGGCGAAGCCGATAAAAATAAAAATGACGGAAGAAATCGGGGATTTATTAAACAGCCTCAAAGAGATTAACCCAACAATAGACGATTTTATAATCCCGATTGTTACGATCAGTGGCTATACAGGAGAAAAATTATATAATCACATTCGGTATCGGTATAAAAAATACAATGACTATTTGGCCGAATTATCCGAAGAACTGAAAATAACCGATATAAAATTAACTACCTACGTTAGTCGGCATACGATGGCTATGATGTTACAGCGTAACGACGTGGCAAGGGAACACATTTCCCAGATATTGGGCCATACGGATATGAAAACGACTAATACTTATTTAGATAGTTTTGATACGAGTGTGATAGATGAA
>CASDSC010000017.1 GCA_949283215.1 uncultured Alistipes sp.
ATCAACGTTCCGGATAAAATGAAGGAGGATAACCAGGATAGTAATAAAGGGGTCTTCTTGACGCGTGATAAGGAGTTTTTGATTACGTTAGAAAATGTCCATCCGCTTTCTATCCCTATTCGAGGTAAGGATTGTGTGGCTGATATTATTCTGGATACTACCGAGACCCGCGTCGTGATGTATTATCCGATTCCGTACGATGATAATCCTTGGTGGTTTACCGTGTCAAGTACAACCATGATTGTCGATCGTAAGAGCGGTGATCGTTATATGATTCGTGGTGTCGCAGAAAATTATCCAATGGATAAATTGCTCGTGGCGGTTGGGTGTAACGGTATCAGAGCTCAATATACCTTGATCTTCCCTCCGTTGAAGCCTGGTGTAAAGGAGATCGATATTGTTTGGCCTTACAATCCAAAAGAACCTATTGGCCCAAACCCCAGTAACTCGGAGGGCATATTCAAAATCAGGTTGGCGGATTTTAAGCAAAAGAATAATATAGATGATTCGATCAGGGATATTATTCGTTAATAGAGCATAGAAACTCTTTTTATATCGGTTGATTATTTGTGGTTTGTGAAGGAGTGGACTGATATTGCAGTCCACTCCTTTTTTGTTGGACCTTGTTGCGCAGGGATAATGACAGCCAGTTAAATTTAATGGTATCGATTTAAGTCGATGGAGATATTTGCAAATAGTAGATTAATGCGATGGTGGGTACAGTCTGTAGTAGCTGTACAAATAGAGGTCTGGAGGAAGTAATATCATTTTTAGAGTAGCCGGATTGTCTCCAGAAGAACAATGTCTGAAAATTAGGAAATTCGGTTTTATTTGCTTATATTGAAAAGCCAAAAATCATTGTCCAACCTAAAACCATTGCGCTATGAAAACATACCAAACAAACGAGATTAAAAACATCGTGTTGCTTGGAGCCTCAGGTTCCGGCAAGACTACTCTTGCCGAGGCCATGGCTTTCGAAGGCAAGGTCATCGATCGTAGAGGTAGCATTGAGGCGGACAGCACCTTGTCGGATAATACGGAGATCGAACATATATACAAGCGTTCGATCTATTCGACCATTCTGTTTACCGAATTTATGGGGCGGAAACTCAATATCATCGATACCCCGGGTTCGGATGATTTTTGTGGTAGTCTGTTTTCGGCTTTCAAGGTGGCTGACGTCGGCCTGATGCTTTTCAATGCTCAGAATGGATTTGAGGTAGGTACGGAGATTCAGGCGAGATATGCCCGCAAGCATGAAAAACCGATCATTGCGGTCGTGAACCAGCTTGATGCCGAAAAAGCGAATTGGGAGGCAACCATCGAATCCATCGAGGCAAATTCGCGCGTGACACCCGTTATCGTTCAGTATCCGGTCAATCCGGGACCCGGTTTCGACGCTTTCATCGACGTGCTGATGATGAAAATGTATAAATTCAAAGGAACTAACGGTGAACGGGAAGAGTTGGATATTCCTGAATCAGAAAAAGAGCGTGCTGCCGAACTCCATAATAAGTTGGTCGAGGCCGCAGCGGAAAACGATGAGGCGTTGATGGAACTCTATTTCGAGAAAGGTACCTTGACGCAGGATGAAATGCGTTCGGGATTAAAGCTCGGATTGGCTAAAAGAGATCTTATGCCGGTGTTCTGTACCTCGGGTATGCGCGATATCGGCACGAAGCGTTTGATGGAATTTGTTATCAATGTGGCTCCCGGTCCGCTTAAAGCGCCTAATTTCGTGACCGTGGACGGCGACGAAATCGAACCGGATGCCAATGGCCCGCTTGCATTGTTCGTTTTCAAAAGTGCCGTTGAACAGCATCTCGGTGAGGTTAGTTTCTTCCGTGTGATTCGTGGTAAATTAACAGAAGGTACCGAAGTCGTTAATAGCAGAACCGGAAACCGCGAGAAAATTTCGCAGATTTTTGCTATTGCTGGCAAGAATCGTATTAAGGTGTCGGAGATGATGGCTGGTGATATCGGCTGTACTGTGAAACTTAAAGGCGTTAAAACGAACGATACGCTGTGTGCTCCGAGTACGCCAATTGCGATCGCGCCGATCTCTTTCCCTGACCCGCGTTACAGGGCTGCCGTTAAGGCTGTCAAAACAGGGGAGGACGAGAAGTTGGGCGAATTGCTTAACCGTGCAAATTTCGAAGATCCCTCCATTTTGGTCGAATATTCAAAAGAATTGAAACAGACGATCATTCAAGGGCAGGGTGAGCACCATCTCAATATCCTCAAATGGGTACTGGCGAATCAGAATAAGATGGAGATCGAATATATGGCTCCGCGTATTCCGTATCGTGAAACAATCACTAAAGTGGCGGCAGCCGATTATCGTCACAAAAAGCAGTCGGGTGGCGCAGGACAATTCGGTGAAGTGCACCTGGTAATTGAACCCTATACGGAAGGCATGCCGGAACCCGGTAAATATAAAGTTGACGGGAAAGAGATCGCTACGAATATTAAGAGTAAGGAGGAAATCGATCTAGAATGGGGTGGCAAACTTGTCTTTTACAGTTCCATTGTGGGCGGTGCGATCGATGCGCGTTTCTTGCCGGCGATTCTCAAAGGCGTGATGGAAAAAATGGAAGAGGGCCCATTGACAGGCTCCTATGCGCGTGATATTCGCGTAGTGGTCTATGATGGAAAGATGCACCCCGTCGATTCAAATGAAATATCGTTTAAACTTGCCGGGCGTAATGCCTTTAAGGAAGCATTCCGTAAAGCGGGTGCCAAAATTATGGAGCCGATCTATGCTGTCGAGGTACTTGTCCCGGGTGATAAGATGGGGGATGTGATGAGTGATCTCCAAAACCGTAGAGCGATGATCGAAGGAATGAGCAGCGAGCATGGCCTCGAACGGATTGTTGCTCGTGTCCCGCTGGCTGAGATGTACCGTTACTCGACTACGCTCAGTTCATTGACTAACGGACGGGCGACCTATTCGATGAAATTTGCCTCTTACGAGCAGGTCCCCTCGGATGTGCAAGAGAAGTTGCTTAAGGCTTATACTGATGCTGATAAGGATGAATAGTTGAATCCACTGATCGGAGGTTGAATGGAAGCGGTGTAGGAATATCCTGCACCGCTTTTTTGTCTATATGGTTTGGTTAAAGAGTGAGTACATGTGCCGAATTGGCCTCGCTGGGGTGTAGTGTCTGTGAACCTATCGGGAGCCGTGGATGTAGATACTATATAGAGTGAAATGCACCCCCTGTCACAATTTTTTGCAAGGCACAAGAAGAATAAGGCTCTCAATATCCCTATTCCCAATGAACATGCGTTGATTGTCTGGGCTGGGGATATAAAATAATCGTTGATGGTGCAATATCAGATCTTTGTGCCGTATGCCAAATCACCTGTATCGCCGATTCCTGGTACGATGTAGGATTTTACGGTCAGTTCCTGATCAACCGAGCCGCACCACAAGGTCGTCGAAGAGGGCGGTAAATGTTTGCGTACATATTCAATCCCTTCTTCGCTGGCGATTACTGTCGCTAAGTGGGTGTGCCGGGGCTGGCCTCCCTTTTCAGTCAGTGCACGATATGCGTAATCCAAAGAAGCTCCGGTTGCAAGCATCGGATCGACCAGTATCAGTGTTTTGTCTGTCAGATCACACGTCGAAATATATTCGATCTTGATATGAAACGTATTGTCCTTACCATATTTTCTGTAGGCTGATACAAAAGCGCTCTGTGCTCGGTCGAAATAGTTCAGGAATCCTTGGTGGAACGGTATACCTGCCCGTAGAATCGTCGCAATAACGACTTCGTCATCGGATAACGATACTGTCGCTTCACCCAATGGGGTTTCAACCGTATGGGGGGTGTAATCGAGTGTTTTACTGATCTCGTATGCCATGATCTCTCCAGCTCGTTCGAGATTACGACGGAAACGCATGCTGTCTCGTTGAATGTTTACATCGCGCATTTCGGCGATAAACCGATTGAATAGGGTATTTGATTGATCCAGAATGTGCAGCATGGTATCAATGTATTGGTTTTTTATTCGTATTTGATGACAGTTGCTTGTCTGATCTGTGCGAGATCAGGAGATCTACTGTTAGATGTAGCAATAGATTCAAGGTACAAATAATTTTTGGAAGATCGTCGCTTTTGAGAAAAATTTTATGTCGAGAGTCCATCCCGTATTGATGATACAAAGAAGCCTTGTTGCATACAAAGGAAGAATGCAACAAGGCTAGATATGCGATTTCGCCCTCTATTTGTATGGACAAAAAGCGTTGCGATTATAAAACGACAGATATCGTTCTTAGTCCTTCACTGGTGCCGTGGGCCCGGTCGAGTTTAGTATAAATAATTATTGAATGGGTAACGTCCGGCGTGGATTTCATGTACCATGCCGTAAAGGTCTTTGCGTAACTTGTCTATATTGATTCGTTCGCGAGCCGAGATAAAGATGCACGGTGTGTTGGCTTGTGCGATCCAGCTATGGCGCAGTTCGTCGAGTGAAACGTTGCGGCGTGTGGCCGGGGTGAGATCATCGGGATCTTTCTCTTCGTACGTGTATGCGTCGATCTTGTTGAAAATTAGAAAAACCGGTTTGTCGCCTGCTCCGATTTCGCGCAGGGTCTGTTTCACTACATCGAGCTGTTCCTCAAAATTCGGATGCGAGATGTCAACTACGTGAAGCAACAGATCGGCTTCGCGTACCTCGTCGAGGGTCGATTTGAACGATTCGACCAGCTGGTGTGGAAGTTTCCGGATGAAACCTACCGTGTCTGAAAGTAAAAAAGGCAGATTGTCGAATACGACTTTGCGAACTGTCGTGTCGAGCGTCGCAAAAAGTTTGTTCTCGGCGAACACCTCGCTTTTACTCAGTAAGTTCATCAACGTCGATTTTCCGACGTTTGTGTATCCCACCAGTGAGACGCGAACCAGACTTCCCCGATTACCTCGCTGGACAGCCATTTGGCGGTCGATCTTTTTCAGATCCTCTTTGAGTTTTGCTATCCGATTGCGGATAATGCGTCGGTCCGTTTCGATCTCCCGTTCACCGGCACCGCCACGGGTTCCCGTACCGCCTCGTTGGCGCTCGAGGTGCGTCCACATACCTGTCAGACGGGGTAGCAGGTATTCGTATTGGGCCAGTTCGACCTGTGTCTTGGCGTAGGCTGTTGTGGCTCGTTGTGCGAATATATTGAGAATGAGACGCGTGCGATCGAGTATCGGCCGTTTCATCTCGCGTTCCAGGTTACGTGTCTGCGAGGGGGTGAGTTCATCATCAAAGATGACTGTATCGATCTCATACTCTTCGAGGTAGGCTATCACCTCCTCGAGTTTGCCCGGACCAAGAAATGTACGTGAGTTTGGGGCTGGTAACCGTTGTGTAAATCGGCATACCGTCTCGATCCCCGCTGTCTCGGCCAGGAATTCCAATTCATCGAGATATTCGGTCGCTTGGCGTTCTTCTTGTCGGTCGCGGATTACTCCAACCAGTACTGCCCGTGTACGGCACTCCTCTATCTGTTTTTCTTTTTCTGCCATATTTCATTAGATATCAAAAAGGGTGCCGTTGCAAATAGCACCCTTTTTCCCTTCCGACTTGGAAGGATTAGTTCTGCATCTTATATACGATCGGCAATGTGTATTTTACACGTACCGGTTTGTTACGTTGTTTACCCGGAGTCCATTTGGGAGATGTCTTCAGTACACGTACGGCTTCTTCTGCCAACGATGAGTCCGGAGTTGCAATTACTTCGATATTGGTCAAGGTGCCGTCTCGTTCAATCACGAAAGCAATAACCACAGTTCCTTGAATACCGTTTTCTGCGGCAATTACAGGATAAACCAATTTCTTCTGTACCCATTCACGGAATTTGTTAAGGTCACCACCTTGGAATTCCGGCATGAACTCGGCTGCCAAGAAGATCTGTTCCTCTTCGATCTCTTCTTCTACAGGTTTCTGAGCCACTGGTGCCACATCGACTGCTGCATCAAAATCGAAATCTTCGAAGCTGAGCGATGTCGTGATTTTCGTTTCGTTCTTCACGATATTAAGCACATCCGATACCACAGAAATAGTTTGTTTTACCGGTGTAGGTGGTTTTTGCTCTTGAGTTGTATTAATGATCGTTTCCACTTCTTCGACGACAAAGGTGTCGTCCATTTTGACGTAGACCTTCTCTTTTTGGCTCCAATTGAAAGCCAGGATCACAACCAGCAGGGATACCGCAAGTCCGATCTCCAGGAACAATCCCCGCTTGTTTTCGAGGTCTGCTTTGGGCGATTTTTTGATTTCCATATGGTTAATTTGATTTATATATCTTATTTCCAGTATTTTCCGTTGCTTCTCGCAAGACTAACGAAAATACTTTGCATTTCTGTGTTCACAAATATAGTAAGAAAATGTGAAAATGAAACAACTGATCATTTTTTTACCGAAAATATCGAAATGAATTCATGATGATATAGAGTCTGTCCTCGTATGTTTTTGATCATGGATCGGATTATAAAAATAGGCTGTTTGCAGATTGTAAAATTAATAGTATATTTGTCGCGATGAAGGGGGATTAGCTCAGCTGGCTAGAGCGCTTGCATGGCATGCAAGAGGTCACGAGTTCGAATCTCGTATTCTCCACAGGATTTTCGAGTGCGGGTTGTTTTCTTTATGGAGAGCAACCCGTTTTTTTAACGGTGCGGGTTATATCACTGTTGAAAACGGAAGGAGAAACAGGGAGAGGATGTATTGTGATAAGGGTGTAGTGCAAGGTGGAAGCGACACGAGAAGAAACAAGGCGATGCAGAAAGAATGGTTATATGGTAAGACGTTGAGCGAGTTGGCTATCGTGGCGGAAGAATTGAGTTTGCCCCGATTTGCGGCACGGCAAATGGCCCGATGGCTCTATGTGCGCCACGCCGTGACGATAGAGCAGATGACGGATCTTTCGCTTCGGGCACGGGAAGCCCTGGCAGCACGCTATGAAATCGGTACGATCGCTCCGACCGATGTGGCCGTTTCGACGGACGGTACGAAAAAATACCTGTTTGCCACGCTCGGTGGCGGTTTTATCGAATCGGCATATATCCCTGATGGCGAGAGGGCTACGCTTTGTGTCTCCTCGCAAATGGGTTGCAAAATGGGATGTCGGTTTTGCATGACAGGCCGCCAAGGATTTCAGCATAGTTTGTCGACTGGTGAGATTCTGAATCAGATTCGGAGTCTGCCCGAACGCGATACCTTGACCAATGTGGTGTATATGGGGATGGGAGAACCGTTGGATAATGCGGACAACGTATTGCGGTCACTGGGGATCCTGACGGCTGACTGGGGGTATGCATGGAGCCCGACCCGGATTACGCTTTCGACTGTTGGGGTAATACCTGCCCTTAAAAGATTTCTCGACGAATCGAAGGTACATTTGGCCGTCAGCCTGCATAATCCGTTCGGAGATCAGCGGGCGGAACTGATGCCCGTACAGAAATTGTATCCGTTGGCCGAGGTGGTGGCGTTGTTGCGACGATACGATTTTACGCATCAACGACGTGTGAGTTTCGAATATATCATACTGGAAGGCTTAAACGATACGCCGGCTCATGTCCGTGAGTTGTGTCGGTTGCTCGGTGGGTTACCGTGTAGGATCAATCTGATCCGCTTCCATCGGATCCCGGGTTCCCCATTTGTGAGTCCGCCCGATGAGCGGGTTGTTGCCTTTCGCGATGCCCTGACCCGTCGGGGTATCATGACAACGATTCGTGCCTCCCGAGGTGAGGACATTCAGGCCGCCTGCGGACTCTTGTCGACCGGTGCACGCAATAAATCGAAATAGTACACGTACTATATTTGGTATCACTCTTGTACGATTATTATAATAACAATTAAATGATGAATACGATGAGAAAAGCAATGATGATGACGGCCCTGTTTGCCTTTTTGTCCATATTTGCGTTTGGACAGGATGAGGTGGGTGTCAAATTTGAAAAACTGACGCTCAAAGAGGCGTTGGCGAAAGCAAAAAAAGAGAATAAACTGGTATTTATGGATGTATACGCCGTGTGGTGCGGCCCTTGTCAGCAAATGACCTCGCGTGTATTCCCGCAAAAAAAGGCCGGTGATTATTTCAATGCCAACTTCGTTAATGTGAAATTCGATGCAGAGAAAGGTGAAGGCGTGGATATCGCACGAGTGTATGGCGTAAGAGCCTATCCTACGTTCTTGCTGCTCGATGGCGATGGCAATGAGGTCGGGCGTATCGTGGGCGGTGCTCCGGTCGATGATTTTATCGCAAAAGTAAAAGAGGCGGTAGCTGCGGCGGGTAAATAAACTGTCCCGGAAATGAGTGAGGGCTCCGCAAAGGAATTTTAATCCTTTGCGGAGCCCATTTTTTAGGAATAATATTCAGATAACGGAATTCGTGGTTGTTTGAAGCTAAGTTGTAAGGAGGGTCGGGCGCTTTTGTGACCTGTCTCCCCTGTGGATAGGGAATGCAGAGGAGAATCTTTTATGTGCAGGGGCCGTATGATTCCGGTGATTATTTCCTATTTTTGCATTTTGTGTATGGAGCGTTGGGGGCTCCGGGCGCTCTTGTAAGGGGTGAGAGCGTCAAATCTCATAAAAACTGAAAATCATGCTCCGAAAACTGGCCGGACAAACCATGATATACGGGGTCAGCAGTATTGTCGCCAGACTGCTGAACTATCTGCTCACGCCTTATCTTACGCGCATTATGCAGACGGCCGAGTATGGCGTGTTGAGTTATTTCTATTCGTTGATCCCTTTTGCGCTGGTGGTCCTGACGATGGGTATGGAGTCGGGGTATTTCCGTTTCGCCGGTCAGGCGAAGAGTGTGGAGGATAAACGAAAAGTATTTGCTACCACATGGGGGGCCGTATCTTCTGCGGCAATAGGATTCATGGCTCTGGTATTGGTATTCCGCAATCTGTTGGCGGGTATGCTGGAGTGTGCCATGTACCCCGATTATATATGGCTCGTGGGGGCAATTATCATGCTCGATGTGATCACCGCGATCCCCTTTGCAAGACTCCGTGAAGAGGGACGTGCCATCCGGTATGTCATCGTGCGGCTCGTTTCCGTTGTGGTCAATGTCGCGGGATGTCTGGCCTGCTTCGAACTTTTGCCGAGAGTGGCTGCTCATGGAGGATGGCTCGCATCATTATACAACCCGTCGTACAGCGTGGGGTATGTATTGGTTTCCAATTTGATTGCCAGTTTCGTGGCCCTGCTGCTGTTGTTGCCGTCGAGTTGCGATGTCGCGCCGCGCATCGACCGTCGTTTGTTCCGGCAGATTTTCGCCTATTCGCTCCCGTTGCTCGTCAGTGGCATTGCCGGTACGGCCAATGAGTTCATTGACCGGCAGATGATCATGTTCCTGATGCCGCCCGAGGAAGCCGCTTCCGCGGTCGGTATTTATAGTGCGGTCGTGAAGATCGCTATGGTGCTGATGCTGTTCACCCAAATGTATCGGATGGCTGCAGAACCATTTTTCCTCGCCTCGTTCCGCAAGGAGGATTTTGCTCGAAGTAATGCAGAGGCTCTTAAATATTTCATTATCGTATCGGGGTGGATTTTTCTCGCTATTGCACTTTTCCCGCAATTGTTCGCTTTGATCGTGGGGGCCGATTTCCGGGTGGGAATCTATATCTTGCCGGTGGTGTTGCTCGCCAATGTGTGCTCAGGGATTGTGCTCAATCTTTCGTTCTGGTATAAACAGATCGGACAGACGAAGTTCGCTATCTGGATTACAGGCGCCGGTCTGGCTGTGACAGTGGTCATGAATTTGTGGCTGGTACCCCGTCTGGGTTATTATGGGGCGGCGATCGCCCGGTTGATTTGCGAAGCTACGATGGTCGCCGTGAGCTATTGGTTGTGCAGACGTTATTTCCCGATCCCGTATGACCTGCGCCGCATCGCGGAGTATGCGCTTGTCGTCGCGATATTGTATGGCATGGGAACGATTGGGGGTGAGTGGTTGCCTGCATTTGCGAAATATTCGTTAAATTCGTTGCTGGTGATCGGTTTTGCCGGTTATGCCGTGCGTCGTGAACGGATCGACTTGCGGGGGTTGGTCCGAAGCGTGTTGCATCGGGGAAAATAGAATCATAGGCGTGGCGTAAACATAGGGCGTAAAAGACATAAATTATGAAAGTGAAAGTAATCAATAAGTCGGCTTATGCATTGCCGCAATATGAAACCGAGCTGGCTGCCGGACTCGATGTGCGGGCGAATATCGTCGAGAGTATCGTGTTGCCTCCCCTGGGCCGGGCACTTGTCCCGACGGGTTTGTATGTCGAATTGCCTGAAGGATACGAAATGCAGGTGCGTCCGCGGAGTGGATTGGCAGCAAAGCGGGGAATTACGGTGCTCAATTCGCCCGGGACGATCGATCCCGATTATCGGGGCGAGGTAAGGGTCATTCTGGTCAATCTGTCCAACGAGGCATTCGAACTGATGCCTGGCGAGCGGATTGCCCAATTGGTGATTGCCCGTTTCGAACGGGTCGAATGGGAAGCCGTTGATGAACTTTCGACCACGGAACGTGGTGCGGGAGGATTCGGATCGACCGGTGTGAAATGATGAGGATTGTTGTACGGCATTGGCTGTAAAAAATAGGACGGTTGCGATAGTGTATAGCAGTAACAAAATATAGCGTGCAGTTTCGGGATATCATAGGACAGGAAGAGATCAAACGGCGTCTGGTTCGGAGCGTGGCAGAGAACCGGATCAGTCATGCCCAGTTGTTTTCGGGAGCCACGGGACGAGGAACATTGGCATTGGCGATCGCCTATGCGCAATATATTAATTGTACGAACCGCAGCGAGACGGATTCGTGCGGTGAATGTCCGTCGTGCCGACAGATCAGCGGATTGGCCCATCCCGATGTGCATTTTGTCTTTCCTGTCAATACCGCCCGTGCAAAATCGGGTTCTGAACGCCCTACAAGTGACAATTTTTTGCCGCAGTGGCGCGAAGCGATTACTCGTACTGGAGGATACATCGATGAACCGGTCTGGTACGCCGAACTGGAGCTGGAAAACAAACAAGGACTGATTTCCAAAAACGAAGCCGATGAGGTGATCCGTAAACTTTCGTTCAAGGCGTTTGAGTCGGAATATAAGATCGTGATCATCTGGCTGCCTGAAAGAATGCGCCCTGAAGCGGCCAATGGTTTGCTCAAGATCCTCGAGGAACCGTGGGATAAAACGTTGTTTCTGTTGGTGAGTGAATCTCCTGACCGGTTATTGCCGACGATTATTTCACGAGTGCAGGGCGTTATGGTGCCGCCGATTGACGATTTGTCGTTGGCCGGTTATCTGGTTTCGCAGTGCGGTGCTGCTAATGAGGAGGCACAGGTAGTGGCGAGGCTATCGGGCGGAGACAGAACGGTGGCGGTGCGTATGGTAGGAAGCGGTGAGGGCGATCCTTTTTTTGGCCCGTTTGTGGAACTGATGCGGCTTTCGTATAATGACCGTCATATGGAACTGCTCGAATGGGCCGATCGTATGGCCGCTCTCGGTCGCGAAGAGCAGAAACAACTGTTGGTCAATGCAGTGAGGCTGTTGCGCTCGAGCTATATGATGCATGCAGGACTCGAACGGATTGCCTATTTATATGAGGAGGAGTTAGCGTTTTGCCGTAAATTTGCTCCATATATTGGTAATCATAATATCGAGCCACTTGTGGCTGAGATCGAACTGGCGATCCGTCAACTCGGTCAGAATGGAAATCCGAAGATCATCTTCGCCCATTTTGCACTGACTGTAAGTAAAATGATTGTACGACGATGAGCGAACGGGTCGTGTTGTTGACCGGAGGTAATCTCGGGAATGTCGCTGAGTCTTTGGCTCAGGCTGAAAATATGATTGCTCGTGAAATCGGCGTGGTGGTGGCTGCCTCGCAGGTGATGGAGTCCGAGGCTTGGGGCTTCGAGTCGAAGCATCGGTTCTTGAATCAGGTTCTTGTGGTGGAAACCACGCTAACTCCGCATGAAGTGTTGAGGCGGGCCCAATCTATCGAGTGCCGGCTTGGACGTGTCAGAACAGGCGGCTTGTCAGACAATCACGCGGAGAGGGAAGGGAATGATGCAGGTTGTGGAATGTTTGATTCGCAGGAAAGCAGAGGTGAAAGTGACGCAAAATCTGAGGTAAACCGGGAAGTTGAGGGAATGAATGGATGTTCGGCGTCTTCCCAGGTTACGGTTCCAAATCCGGGCCGAACCTATCAATCGCGTACAATGGATATTGATATTCTGTTTTACGGTGAGCGTATCGTCGAGGAGCCCGATCTCACAATACCTCATCCGTTGATCGCACAGCGTGAATTCGTCTTACGGCCCTTGGTTCAGGTGTTGTCAGGGTGGCCGCATCCCTTGACGGGATTGACCCCAGAGCAGATGCTTGCCGCATTGGATAATAAATCATAAAATTATGAGAGTGCGAAACTTGAAACATACATTCTTGGTGATTATTGCCGCTGTTGGGATGATCGGATGTCATAAAACCGATTTTAACCTCGAATATGTGGTGACTCCTTATATTCAGGATACAGCTAAAGCTGCCGACAGGTTGGCAACAGGGGTGATCGGATATGCATTTTATGTCGATACGAATAGTTATTATGCGGCGTCATACGAAGAAGTGGCTATGGGTATGTTGGCTGCCCTACAAGAGGGCAATCCTTCAAAATCTTTCGATATGAGAGCAGTACAAGGCGAGGATGGGAAATTGAGATTCGATCCGATCGTACGGGGTCCGGTCATGGTAACTCTTTGTGATACGGTACATCGTCTTTATGCCTGGCGACAGATCCCTGTTATCGCCGACCTTCCTCAGGTCGTGGTAAATATCAGATTCCGACCCTGGCGAACCGATACGACTTACGTCGAGGCGCGGTGGACGATGGTGAACGGGACAGCATACCCGGAAGCAGACTCAGAAACAGATCTTGAATAAGGGGAAATAGCAGCAGGGAAAGTACCCGAAAGAGGTCGAGATAGTAATCTGATCCAGATATGGTAAAGGCATAACTGGAGCCGTCAGGTGGGTAAGAAAAGAGATGAAGGATCGTTTTTTGTCTATAGGCAGGAGAGAGGCGGAGTTTTCGAGGTTTGTAAAGTTTCATTACCTTTGTTGCGTTTCCGTGGTCTGACGGTATGGGCTTTGCAACGATCGATGGAATGGAGGGTGTGGAGAGAAAAATGAGGACTGTCGAGAATGGATGAAGCCACATGTTTCGTGTCGATAAAGGGTATTCGAGATGACATTCAAAACAGGTACAGTCATCCGGGAAACCAAAAAAGAAATGTCGGTTGTCGCAGAACGGTCGGTAAATTGAGATATTGGATATGGTGTTTCTGAATCGAAATAGGTCGAATCGATGGGGAGGGGCTTTGGCCTTGGTGCTGTTTTTCGGCATGGGGCTTTTCAGTCGTTGTGCCAATTTTGCATCACCCCAGGGAGGGCCTCGTGATACGCTGCCGCCTAAGGTGATTGCCATGACTCCCGAATATGCGACTGTCAATTTTAAAGGGAATCGTGTTTATATCGAATTCGATGAATATGTACAGCTCAAAGATCTGATCAAGGAGTTTTATACCTCACCGTTCATGGATAAGAAACCTTCTGCGATTATTCGGGGACGGGGCGTTCAGATCGATATGAAGGAGAATTTCTTACCCAATCAGACCTATTCGCTTAATTTTGGCTCGAGTGTACAGGATAACAATGAGAGCAATCCGTATGTTGGCTTGCGTTATGTGTTCTCGACGGGGCCCGAGATCGATTCGATGCTGATGTCTGGTTATACGGTCAATGCGTACAGCGGGGACAGTATGGCCAATACTTTCCTGTTCTTTTATGACGAGTCGCTCGACTCGGTGCGTGTCTGGACTCAGAATCCCGATTACGATTCTACCGTATTCAAGTTGAGACCCAATGCCGTTGGTCGCAGCTATCCGAGTGGAATCTTCATCGCTGAAAACCTAAAACCCGTTAATTACCGTATCTATGCTATACAAGATAATAACAGTAATCAGCAGTACGAGCCGGGGGTTGACGGAATCGGTTTTCTTGACAGTACATACAATCCCGAAACGATGCCCCCTTTCGAAATATGGTACGATTCGGTAAGGCGTTATTTGCAGGCTACACCCCAACTCTATTTCCGGGTTTTTACCGACAAGCAATTCCGCCGTCAATATTTGTCCGATCATACACGTCCCGCTCAGCAGAAATTATTCTTGACATTCAATGCGAAGAATCCGATTATTGAGCGATTTTCTCTCGAGGGAATTGATTCATCTCAATTGATTGCCGAATATTTGACTCCCGGCAAAGATTCGGTGGTGTTGTGGCTGGATGTTCCTAAAGAACAGTTGCCCGATACGATACGAGGTGAAATTACCTATCTGCGTCACGATTCGACCAATACTCTCGTACCGAGTACCGAAAAGCTACGTTTCGGATGGCGGGCTTTCGAGAGTCGTCGCAATCGCCGTGAGGCCGAACGGGAAGAACGACAAGCGGAAAAAGAGGAGACAAAACCTGTTAATACTTTCAAAGTCCAGGTGAGTGCAACTCGAGAGGTCATCCCTACCGATCCTATCGCTTTCGAATTTGAATATCCGTTGAGACGTATGGACAGTTCGCGGATTCTGCTGCGTAGTATGCGTGATCCGGAACATCCAGCCGATATTGATTTCCATTTCTGGCACGATACCGCCAATGTACGGCGTTGGGAACTCCGGGCTCCGTTCATGCCCGATGTTCCCTATGAGTTAGTGATACCGCAAGGCGTTTTCGAAAATATTGTCAACGAACAGAATGATACCCTAAAGGCCTCTTTTACCTCTTTGTCAACGGACGGTTATGCGTCAGTTACATTGAATGTCGTGGGTAAAACGCCCGAAAGCCGTTATATTGTTCAGTTGCTGGACGAAAATGGTAAATTGTTGCGTGAACAAAAAGAAGTTGGGACCGAGCGATTCACTTTTACTTATCTGACTCCCGGAATAGTTCGAATTCGTGTTACGGAAGATGACAATGCAAATGGCCAATGGGATCCAGGCGATCTGGTGAATCGTATTCAGCCGGAACGGGTGGCTATTTATATTACCGATAAGGAAGAGGATGAACTGGTGTTACGTGCCAACTGGGACAACGAAGTGACGCTGGATATGAACAAATTGTTTGCGCCCGTAACCATGCAGTCGCTCGAGGAAGAATTGGAACGCGCTTATCGGATTAAAGTGCGTAAAATGCTGGAGTATAAAGAAAAACAAAGAAAAGAGGCCGCGCGTAAAGGCGTTCCGTCACGGCGTCAGCAAGATCAGGATGAGACCTTGCCTTCGTGGCAGCAAGGTCAGGGTGTGGGCGGAAATACGGGAATGAATATGAACAATCTGCTTAATCGAAACTTCTGATGCGTATCTTGCTGAAAATAGTACTCACGGTATTGATTGTCATGTCGGTTGTGCCTGCTGAAGCGCAACACTATATCGGTGTGCGTGGTGGTTATGGCGGCGGCATGGGACGATTTGAACCCAAACGCGAGATGGGTCTGCTCTGGGGAATGAATTCGGGGGGGATATCCTGGAAATATTACAGCCCAGAAAAATATGTGGGTGCAGTTGAGGTTGATCTCGAAATGATCGGTCAGGGGTATAAATACGATCTCTTCAAAGATTCCGACTCGTCGTATCAACGTACGATCAATTCGGTCAATCTCCCGATCTTTTGGCAGCCCCACTTTTATCTGTTTCGGCGCGTCATGCGCGTGTTCCTTAATCTGGGTGTCACGTTCTCGTATAACTTCGATTCGTATTATAAATACGTGTCGAAACAAAACGGCGTATACGAAGAGGGTAAATATGAGATGGATCTGATCCGCGACAACCGATGGAGTTACGGGTTGGTCGGCGGATTCGGCATGAGTTTTTTGTTTGGCCGGTTTGAAGCTTTATTCGAGGGACGATATTATTTCGGGTATTCGGATATTTTGCGTAATGTGACCAAATATCCCGGCAATCCTGACCGTTCGCCGATAGATAAAATCAATGTCTCGATGGGGCTTTATTATCGATTGAACAAGGAGGGTATTCTGGCTCCGCTGAGTAAGCGTGCGGCGGCCAAAGAGCTCGAACGGTCGATGCGCCTGTCCGATCAGGAGACCGACGTCGGGCAAAAGAGTGGCCGCCGGGCCCGGAAACATCGGGTGCAAACGCTCCCGGAAACTTTAAACGATTGATGATAGTATGGAGACGACAAGACAACAGAAAATAGCCCGCCAGATACAGCGTGACATGAGTGATATCCTCATGCGAGAGGCGGCTCCTCTGATCGCAGGGGCAATGGTGTCGGTAACCGCTGTACGGGTAAGTCCTGATTTTGCATTGGCGAGGATTTATCTGAGCATTTTCCCTTTTGAAAAGAAAGATGTCGTCATGTCGGCACTCAATGACGGGTATCGCATGATTCGTAAGGCGCTGGGCATGCGGATTCGCAATCAGTTGCGTATTGTACCCGAATTGGTGTTTGAACTCGACGATTCGTTGGAATATATTGCACATATCGACGAACTGCTCAAGTAGCGAAATGGGTAAGTGATCCTGTTGAACCCATGGACAGGAATCTGAGGGCTTCTTCTGTTTTGGTGTGCAATGAACGAGGCAGAACAGCGAACGACGAAAGTATGATTAGGACGATCGAAAGACGATGAAACGACTCGCGCTATTTTTTGCCAGACGGTATTTGTTTTCGAAAAAATCGCACTCGGTGATCAACATCATCTCGGTGGTGAGTGCCGTGGCGATTGCCGTGCCGGTAGCGGCGATGGTGATTCTCCTGTCGGTTTTCAATGGGTTTGAGGGCGTTGTGCGGGCTATGTATCGTGGATTCGACCCCGATTTGATCGTCCTGCCGGCCGAAGGTAAGGTGTTTGAAGTCGATTCGTCGATGGCTGTTCGGATGAATAATTTGCCCGGGGTCGCTCAGGTGTCCGGTGTGCTTGAGGATAATGCATTGATCGAGTATCGTGGACGTCAATTTATTGCAACAATTCTCGGGGTCGATTCCGTATACGAGCGGATCGTCGCATTGGACGGATTGGTAACCGAAGGAAAAGCGGCATTATGGTTCGGTGATATGCCTCAAGCTGTCGTCGGTCAGGGGGTTGCCTATACATTGGGGGTGCGTACCGCATTGTATGATCCGCTGCGGATCTATGCGCCGCGCCGGGGGCGAATCAGTGCGTTGCTGCCTGTCGATGCCTATCGGCGCCGTGATCTCGGTGTCGGCGGTATTTTTGCCCTTGAGGCCGAAACAGATGGCAAGTATGTGATTGTGCCGCTCTCATTTGCACAAGAGTTGTTCGATTATAGGAACAGGGTGTCGGCCTGGTACGTTGATGTGCGCGATGACGTCGATATGCGCAAGGTGCAGAGCGCCTTGGCTACGGAGATAGGATCTGATTTCCGCGTGTTGACGCGCGAACAGCAAAAGGCTTCGTTGTATCGGATCATGATTTATGAGAAGTGGGGCATATTTTTTATTATCCTGCTCGTGTTGGTGATCGCGTCGTTTTCGGTCGTCGGGTCGTTGGCGATGCTCATTATCGACAAACGCAAAGACATCGCAACGATCATGACGATGGGTGGCGACGTGCGATTCGTGCAGCATATTTTTGTGACGGAGGGCATGCTGATTGCGTCGATTGGCGCGGCAGCGGGCTTGATCCTCGGCTTGGCTTTTTGCTGGGCGCAGCAGACGTTCGGATTTATACAGTTGCAGGGACAGACGTTTTTGCTCGATGCTTATCCGGTCGAGGTACGGGTTGGTGATGTGGTCGGTGTGATCGTGAGCTTCGTTGTCGTAGATTATCTGATTGCCCGATTTACGGTGATGCGGATGATTCCGCGGCGTACCTTGAGGCTAAATCGTGAATGATTATGAAAACTAGAATTACGGTCTTGTGTGTCTTGGTCGCGTTGCTCTTTTCGGGTTGTGACCGTCCTCGTAAGATCTCGGATGAAGATTTGGAATCTATTTTTTATGATCTTTATCTGACGACGGCTTATGTGGCCCAGACAATCATCTCGGATAGTGTCGATGCCTATACGCCCGTGTTGCGTAGATACGGGTATGAGTTGCGCGATTTGCACTATACGATGAGCGAGTTCGCACGAAGAAAAAGTTCCCGAATGTCGGATATTATCAATGCCGTCGAACAACGTTTCGAATCGGAATATAATGTAATGAATGCCCGATACGAAATGTTACAACGGATGGATACGCTGATCAATGAACGATATCGTCGTGAGGTACTTGCACGCGATCGGATCGTGATAGACGATTTGGATGATACGTCCAGATTGACATTCCATTTGCCAGTCCATAAAGGTCGTTATCGTATAGAATACAACTATCGTGTCGATACGACCGATAAAAATGCCGCTATCCGATTCGGTGGCTATATGGTTCGTAAAAATGGTAAGTATACCGCGTCATTGCCTGCCGTATGGCTTTCGATGAGGCAACCTGGGCGTGTCGCTACCTCGGTGAAGGTCGATGACGATATCCGTGAATTGGTATTTCGACCGGCTATCTATCCGAGAAATGCAAAAAAACCATCGATGCAGATTGATTCGCTCCGTGTATGGTATTATCTGCCGGATGGAATGGCGGCCGATTCGCTGATGTACGATACATTCTCTTACGTTTCTGTTTTCCCCAAGAACGATTATGATACGCAAACTGACAGCGCATTTTACGTATTGCTACCCCCAACTGCTGCGCAACGCGATTCTCTCCGTCGATGAGAGGGGACGAGTCGTTGGGCTCGAGGTTACCGATGCGGTGGATAGTCGCGCAGGAGTGGAATTTTATAACGGAATTCTGGTCCCGGGGTTGGTTAATGCGCATTGTCACCTTGAATTGTCATACCTGAAAGGAAAAATCGCATCTGGAGGTGGTTTTGCTGCGTTTGCAGCAGGAATCGGGGCAGTCCGAGGGGAAACGTCTTCTGTCGATCGTGAACGGGCTATTCGTTTTTGTGACGCACGGATGCGGGCCGAGGGTATTGTCGCGGTGGGAGATATCTGTAATGGATCATCGACTTTCGGGACCAAAATGCAGAGTGAGATTTTCTATCACAATTTTATCGAAGTGTTCGGTTTGGCAACCACCTCGCTGCAAAATGCCATAAAAACGGCCGCTTTGAGTCGTGCGATGGGAATCACAGCCAGCGTGTCGCCACATTCGACATATTCGTTGCAGGATGAAACGTTTCGGGCTACGATTGCGGCTTCGTCCGGGATGCCTGATCAGGGTGACCTGCTGTCGATCCATTTTATGGAAAGTCGGGCTGAAGAAGAACTGTTCCATGGAGAGGGTCCCCTGGC